>CAXBPH010000187.1:0-14111 GCA_963977445.1 uncultured bacterium
TGGGTGCTTAAAGGGTCTCCCTTCAGCTCCGTGGCCTACCTCCTGCTGGCGGGGATACCGGTAGCCGGAATCATTTACGGAATAGCCCGGGCGGCGGCACTACAACGGCGCACCTTTCTCGTGCGTCATTATCCCACCCGGTTGTGTTCGACGTACTTTAACTTCCTCGGTCGACAGGTCGATTCGTATGAATCAGCGGTCAATGGACTGGAAACCAGAACGGGACAATTACCGTCTAATTTATGATGTTCGATTGAAATGTTTCCAGTGTGCGTTGGTGCGGCAACAATGGCAGAAAAAGGAGCGAAAATATGAACTACAACCCTATCATCTATTTACTTCCAGTGGCCTTGACCTTGTCTGCGTTGGTAACGCCTGTCATTGCCGCAGAGGAAGAAGAGCCTATCACCATCGAGTTGCCCGAAGCTTTTTTTGGCGGCACCCCCCTGCCCTATTGGAGCGCCAATTTTGAGCCAACCGACTACAAAGATAGAAAGCCCTTTCTGGCCCCGAAAGGAACAACGATCGTTTCGAAGGACCAACCGGTTTCAGGAAGTGCGGAACCACTCGTGGGTACGCTCGCTCAATTGACGGATGGTGACAAAGCCTATACCCCCGAAAGTGGCGTGCAGTTGCCTGAGGGCATTCAGTGGGTGCAGGTGGACCTGGGCGAAAGCAACGCCATTTACGCCGTGCTGGTCTGGCATTTTCATGCGGACAACCGAGTCTACTTCGATTTCGTGGCGCAAATCTCTGACGACCCCACTTTTGAGAAAGAGGTAACTACCATTTACAACAACGACCTCGACAATTCCGCCGGGCTGGGCGAAGGGAAAGATATGGAGTACGTTGAGGACGCCAAGGGCCGTCTTATCGATGCCAAGGGGACTAAGGGGCGCTATGTTCGCGTCTATGGCAACGGCAATACGGCCAATTTGTTCAACGACTTTATGGAGATTGAGGTCGGGGGTAAGTGGGTCAGACGGCCGGTGCCCTGCCACTCTATTTCGGATGTGAATAAATGGCCCGATAATTTCGTCTGGGTATTAGCATGAACTTAGCAGATTATTTTGCTACAATATGCGCCAATGCGGCTTAAGACTTAGACTATGGCACCAATTTACACTCGTTTAGAACCACTGGTAGTAAAAGGAGAAATAATATGAGTAAAACACGTTTTGGAATCAGCCTGGTCATGACCATGTTGGTTTGCAGCCTGGTTGCCCCGGCAGCGCTGGCCGAAGACATGGAAGCTATCAAGATTGAACTGCCCGAAGCTTTCTTCGGCGGTACACCCATCGATTATTGGGGTCCCAATCTTGAACCAGAAGACTACAAAGATCGCCCTGATTTCATGGCCCCCAAGGGCACGGCCATCCTTTCCAAGGATAAGGCCGTCACCGCCAGTGCCGACCCCACGGTTGGCGAAATCAAGCAGCTCACGGATGGCGACAAGGACTATGCCAAGACGAGCCTTGTAGAGCTTCCCGAAGGCCTTCAGTGGGTGCAGGTTGACCTCGAAAAGTCCGCCAGTGTCTATGCCGTCGTCGTGTGGAAGTTCCACGAAGGCAAACGCGTCTACTTCGACCTTGTGGCCCAGGTTTCTGATGACCCTGAGTTCAAAGAAGGCGTAACGACGATTTACAACAATGACTTCGATAATTCCGCTGGTCTGGGCGTTGGCGAAGACAACGAATACGTCGAAAGCAACAAAGGTCGCCTGATTGACGCCAAGGGCGCCAAGGGTCGTTACATTCGTGTATACGGCAAAGGCGGCACGGCCAACGACTTCAATCACTTCATCGAAGTGGAAGTCTGGGGCAAGTAAGCCACCACGATAACCAAGAATGCCGCCCCCCGAATGGAATCATTCGGGGGGCGTTTGGTTTTGTTTGGACGAAGAATTTTGGGAGCATCTTCGGTTATTCAGGCATACGCAGCCAGTACAGTATCCCCTGATTGAAACTGCTGAGGTGAGCTACACCGACAACCCAGAAGTCGCTGGGATGATTGTGGAGCGACTCGGGTTTTAGACTTCGCAACTCATGGTTCTGTTTTGATATCGCCGTCGACATCGGCGTAGGTGACGGCCGCCCAAGTCGATTAAATTGGACGTGGCAAGATTCATTTTTTAACCACAAAGAACTTAGAGCAGCCGTTGGCCGCAACCAAATTGAGATGGGTCGTCTTTCCCGCGCACGCGGGAATCCAGCGGGTATCATTGGCGTCTGTGTTCGCGTTACTGGATCCCCGCGTTCGCGAGGATGACGGCTCTATAAGATGTGCGGGGGTAATATGTTATGAAGGTTCTCTCCAATAAATCTTTGCAAAAAAGTAAGAAAATTCCGGATAGTAGTACAAAGAGCACAGAGATAGATTTCTTTTGTGCTCTTTGTGTTCTTTGTGATTAATCTAAGGTGAGCTACGCCCGCAGCCCAAATATTTTTACCACGAAGATACGAAGATCACGAAGGAAGAAGAAAACGGACGTGCTCAACAGGGGGTTGACCATTCCCACCACGGCGCGTCTTCGACCTGGTCGACATAAGGCCCACGTCAGGTTCCACGGGGCCCGTGATGTTGTTCAGGTGATGTGAAGTTCCAAGCGCCATTTTTTGGCACTTCCCGCCCTTTCGCCATGGACAGGGGGGGACACGAAAATCACCGTGCCTTTTGTGTCGACCAGGAATGGTCAACCCCCTTAGTTTTTCGGTGTTTCGCTTGGGCTGTCTTGCTTTCAATATTGCATTGTTTCATCCGTGGCCAGAATTCGGAATTTCTCCGATCCTGATTTACGATTGTAACCTTAAGAATGACAAGCTGATACAAACTCTTGCGATCCTTTTTCTTGTTCAAAATGCAAGATAATGGCAGATAGTAGTACAAAGAGCACAGAGATAGATTTCCTCTGTGCTCTTTGTGTTCTTTGTGGTTAATCTAAGGTGAGCTACGCCCGCAGCCCGGAAATCGCCCGCGTTGATGTCAATGAAAACAGGCTCGTATTTCCCATGAAATAAAAACGTTACGAGCGTTGTCGGCAATGACTGTACCGAAAGGTCCTAGCCTTCTCCCCCAGGGGCCTTTTGCTTCGCCACGAAGGCATCCAGAACGCCCGTCCGCGTGCGATGTCCCGAAGGTCGCCCCGAGATGCCATCAACGATCTTGATGTCGATGACGCCTTTCTTACGGGCGAAATAGTAGACCCAGAGGGGGTAAAGAATGGTCTCCCGTTCAACGACGGCTCCGGCAACCGGTTTGCCCCCCAACCGACTGCGTTGTCGCATGATGGTATGGAGCAGGTTATCCCGGGCATGGGACTCGCAGTCTTCGAGGTGCAGCCGAGGAGCGAATACTTCGCCTTTTTCCGGTGGGCTGTCGATGAGTTCGCCGCCCAATTGGAAAATGGCAAAGGCCCCGGACCACGCCTCTACGGAAACCTGCATGAGGCCGGGGTTTCTACGGGAGGTCATCTCAAGGGTGTAAATATGGTAGGGAAACCATATTTGCTCGGTGTAGGGAAGTTCGCGGGAGCCGGTCAATGCCGCCGTTTTCTTGCCGTCGGTGAAGAGTCGACGCCATGCCATGGCACAGCCTTTGCCACCGATCATGCGCACCGCATGTTCGGGTACCATCATCTCAAGTCGGCGCATATCAGCTCAGGCGTTTCAGCAGTAACTTTCCATAGTACATGAATCCTGCGCCGATACCGGACAGAATAAATCCACCGGCTACACTGACTACCTTTTGAATCGGTGTATCGGCCCATAAGGTACCCAGAATAACGGGCAGGCCCAAGACCACGAGAAACAGGCCCAAGACCAGGAACGTCTCGGCGTCTCGTTTGGTGTGTAAGTCTTTGTGTTCTTCACTCATGCTGTTTTCCTTGGAGCTTCCCATATCGCATCCGCGTAGCGTGCGTCAGACGATAGGTCGTATCCGTCATTCAACCGACGTTCGAAAACTGTCAGGACCAAATCCAATAAATAATCATATGGGGCGACATGGATACGAGGGTCCAGAGCCGCAGGTCGTAGAGAAGACCTTTTTTGGGTTGGTCAATATTTACATATTCTTTCTTCAGAATAAGCATCACCCATAGGATGGTGCAAACAAAGAGGCCTACCGCAAAGAATTTGAAGACGGCGGGATCGGCACCGATAAAGAGGCGATCCACCGGGCTGAACAGGGTTTTCAGGGGGCCGCTGAAGGTGTGGTTGATGCCTTCAGAGAAACTACTGAGGGTTGCACCGAGCCAGTCCTGCTGTTGCGCTTCCGCGGCCACTTCTGCGACGATTTCTGTCTCTTCCATTACTCAACCCTTTCCTGGAGGACGCGCTGCATGTTGCCATCCTGCATAACCTGACCGAAAACCAGTCCACGAATTTTTTCTTCGGGTTCGGGGGGGGTCAGTAAACTTACGACTGCCGTCACTATCATGGAGAAAATGAAAGACCACCACGCTACAAAAAGGAAGGGGTCCTGAGAAGGGAAGACGCCTTCGGAGTTGTAAAGAATCGTCGTGAAGCAAACGCCCAAAAGGAGTCCGGCAAGGGCCCCCCACTGGTTTGCTCGCTTCCACATGATGCCCAGAAGAAGAATCGCGAACACCGGCCCCTGGAACATGGCCAATGCGGTCTGCACAAAGGTGTACATGGATTCTTTACCCGCAAGAAACGAGGAGAAATAGGCCCCAATCAGGATGAACGCTACGGTACAGATACGACCCAGAACCAACAACGACGCTTCCGTGGGGCGCTTGCCCTTGGCGTAGTAAAAGGCTTTTCCGTAAATGTCGGACGTCCAAATGGTGGTGGCCGAGTTCAACGTGGAGTCTACACTGGACATGAGCGCAGCGAAAAGCGCGGCGAACATCAGCCCTTTGAGACCCGGAGGAAGCACTTTCGCAATCATCATGGGCGCAGCATCGTCACCGTTCTTCAGGTCGGGAATGAGGATTACTGCGGCCAGACCGGGAATGATAACCAGGGCGGGAATGAATACCTTCAGGAAGCCGGCGAGGAGCATGCCGCCCTTGGCGTCCCATTCCGTACGGGCACCCAGGGTGCGCTGTACAATGGCCTGATTACCGGCCATATAACCCGTTGCCATGACAATACCCAGACCAAAGACGATACCTGTCCAGGGATAAGGTGTTTCAGAGTCGTGAGGCAGGAGCAGCGTGAAGTGATTCTCGTGGCCCGGCATGGCGAGAATGGTTTCGGTCATATGGGTCCAACCACCCACTTCTGCCAGGCAGAGTATGGACAGGGCGGCACCACCGACAAACATGACCACCAACTGGACCACGTCTGTCATAACCACAGCGGCAAGACCACCGGAAACGGTATAAATACCGGCTACGACGGCGATACCCCATACGTAATGCTCTTTACCAATACCTTCGATGTGGAGAACACTATCGAGCATAACGGCGGTCAGCCACAACATAACGGCCAGCATGACCAGAAGGAAAACACCCCAGATACTGGCGTGAATGAGCTGGACGCCCGCGTTGTAGCGTTTCCCCAGGAATTCGGGAATGGTAAACACACCCGCTCGCCAGAAATAGGGGATGAATATGAATGCGGCAAAGGCCATGGCGGGCATGGAGCCCATCCAATCGAAGTTTGCTGCCGCAATACCATATTTGTAACCTGCACCGGAAAGGGTCATGAAATCGGTTGCACCGATATCACTTACGACCACGGACATGCCGATGGCCCAGAAGGGCAGGGCCTTGCTCGCGACGAAAAAGTCACCTGCCGACTTGACATATTTTCCGAAAAAGGTGCCGAGTGCAAGGGTACCCACCACGTAGATCCCGATAATGACCAAATCAATGGCGTGTAGCACGCTATCGCCTGATTGGCCCAAGGCGGCCTGGGCTAGTTGTTCTTCCATTCATCACGTTCCCGGTTAATGCCGAAGTTCGTCGGGATTACAACAATCCCTGTGGGGGCACCACTATGCCATAATCCGGTTGGTTTTCGCAAGAACCGCCCATAAAAACCATCAAAGCTACGATATGGTACGAAGAGTTGCCCAAAATTTGCCCATTATGAGAATAAGAGTACAGAGACCATTCTGCTCTGTACTCTTTTGTATTCTAATAATCAGGATGCAGGACCGATGGACCTTAATCCAGCTTGGCCATCATGCCAATCTGGCCACGGTGGTAGGCGTCGTGCTGAATCATGATAGATAACGTTGTATCAATACTGGAGAAGAAATCGCGCAATTGGTCGGGCAGCTTGCCTGGCAAGGGATCGGAAAGAACGGAGTCGTCCATTTTGCGAATGCCGGCGATGGTCTGATCAAAAACGTTGTTGTACGTCGTTATTACCTCGTCCCAACCCGGATACTCATCTGGATTGGTGCTGGGCGTTTTTCCACCGGCGAAGTCGGGCGCAAAGAGGACCGAATGTTCGCGACTCAATACCGATCCTTCTTCCAGTGTGTAGACGAGGACCAAGGTGTTTACCGTGTTCGCCATGTGACCCAGCAGCCAAATGGGCGTGGCTTTACCTTCTTGTAGCTGCTTGAATCGATGGGTTTCTGGGACGCCTTCGGCCACCTGCAGGGTGTGTTTGCGGGCACCTTCAAGCAGATCAGCATATAAGGAAACGCGGGTATTGCTCATGGGGGTCTTCTCCAGTCTGGTGTTAGTTCAATTTGGCCAGGAGGCCCATCTGGCCCCGATGGTAGGCATCATGGTTGGTTATGAGGTTCAGAAGGCTGTAAATCGTGGGAAAACGCGTTCGGTAATCGTCCGGCATGTTTCCGGGAACAGGCTTATCCAAATCTTCGTCGCTAAAGCGTCCCAAACCGGCGATTACCCGATCCGAGGCTTCGATGTAGGTGCTTCGAAGGGATGCCCAGTCGGGATAGTCGCTCGCCTGGGTTGATGGGGCAATCCCCCCCACGTGTTCTGGTGCGAAGTATACACCGACCTCGTCAGACAAGATAGCGTGTTCCTGGAGGGTCCAGTCGATTACCAGTCGGTCGAGGGTCCGCGTTAAATGACCCAGCAGCCAGGTGGGCGTCGCCTTGCCCGGTGCGAGCTGCTTGAATCGATGGGACTCCGGCATCTCGTCTACGATTTTAAGTGTATGGTCCCGCCCTGATTTGAAAAGCTCAATCAGCAAGTTGATCTTGGTAGCATCCATTGTATTTCTCCTTTCACCCACTTCCGTGGCATGCGCATCCTGCATTCGCACGGGGCTCTATTCATCCTCACTGGATATTGAGGTCGCCCACGTTACGATGGGGCGTTCGGGTGGTCGCCCAAAGTATCTTATGGTATGCTGTTGCTTCAGCCAAAAACTCACCGGGAAACCATAGCATATGCACCGCAAAAAGAACACACGACACACCTTTTTTCTGACCCTTCCACTCCTTATTCTGGGCTGCCTGACAAGTGGGCTTGCGCAGGGGGCAACGTGGCGCGCCGGTATTGCGACGGTCGTAATTACGCCGGAAACGCCGATTCCATTAGTCGGTTACGGCGCGCGGGACAAACCCTTTGAGCGCGCCGACATCGACATTTACGCGAAGGCCCTCGCCGTTGAGGACCCGGATGGGCATAAAGGGGTTCTGGTAACAACCGACCTTGTTGGCGTTCAGGCCATTTTCTTTGACGAGGTCTGCCGCCGAATCGGGGAAAAGACCGGACTGACCCGGGCGCAGATCATGCTCAACGCCTCTCACAACCATACGGGGCCCCTGCTGAGTCTCAACCCGGACCCCGCCGGCAATGTGGCCTATGCGCCATTCAGCACCCCCGTCGCTGCAGACGATGTGGTGCACTACACGCGACAACTCCAGGATGCCGTGGTTGCTGTGGTAGAAAAAGCCCTGGCCGACCTCTCCCCCGCCGTCTTGTCCTGGGGAACGGACCGGGTCGAGTTTGTCATGAATCGGCGCTCCGAGCCGGAAGATGGAAATTATTGGATGCGTCCCAATCCCAAGGGTTCTACCGATAAGCGTGTCCCCGTTTTGAAGGTTGCTGCGCCCAATGGGGATGTTCGTGCGCTCCTCCTCGGTTGTGCCTGCCACAACACGGGGTTGACCGCTGACCACAACATTATCAGCGGGGACTACGCAGGTTATGCCCAGGAATATATCGAGGCGAAGATTCCCGGCGTAACCGCCATGTTCATGAGTGGTTGCGGAGCCGACGCCAACCCCGAGCCCCGCACCGACGTCCCCGGTGTGCGCAAGCTGGGCCAGGATTTGGGGGACGCGGTGTTTCGCGTGTTGGAGGGGCAAATGCGCCCGATTGAGGGTTCCCTGAAGGTTGCCTTTGAGATGGTGGATCTCCCCCTGATGCAACTAACGAAAGAGGAGCTGGAGCCCTACGCAGCCCGAAGGACGACGGAGAATCTCATGGCCAAGCACATGATCGGCCAATTGGAGGCGGGCAATACTTTGCCCAAGCATTACAGCGCGCCCTTTGCCGTCTGGGGCTTTGGGGATGATTTGACCCTGGTGGGCCTGCCGAGTGAAGTGGTTTCGGACTATGCCAATCAGCTCTATGGCGCCCTGCCCGACGCCCCGCTCTGGGTGGCCGCTTATTGCAACGACTTCTTTGGCTACGTGCCGACGGCCCGCATCGTGCGCGAGGGTGGACACGAGTTTATCGGAGTTACAACCTATCTCTGGGGAAAAGATTTGAACACCCAGGTAGGCTTCTTTTCTGAGGAGGTGGAGAAGGTGCTGATGGATACCACCCTGCGCATGGTTAAAGAAGTTAAATAGGTCTTCAGGGTCCGTGAGTGCAACGCAGTTCATTTCTAAAGTAAAGCATGACAGGAGCATCATTATGAGTCGAGGGAAAGAATTTTCGGGGTTGGTTTCAGGGCTGCTGCTGTTGCTCCTCCTCCTCAGCCCAACAGCGATGGCCGCAGCCAAGCCCAATATCATTTACATCATGGCCGACGATCTGGGCTATGGCGACCTGGGGTGTTACGGCCAGAAGACCATTGAAACACCCAACATAGACCAGCTCGCCCAGGAAGGCATGCGTTTTACCCAGCACTATTCCGGGAGCACCGTCTGCGCCCCAAGCCGCTGTGCACTGATGACGGGGCTCCACACGGGCCACTGCTATATCCGGGGCAATGAGCGGGTAAACCTGCGGCCCGACGATGTCACCGTGGCCGAACTGCTGAAGGAACAGGGTTATGCCACCGGCCTTGCGGGCAAATGGGGCCTGGGGGTGGAAGGCGAAGAAGGCGTACCCAATCGTCAGGGTTTTGACTTTTTCTATGGGTACCTTGACCAGCAGCATGCCCACAACTACTACCCCACCTTTCTCATGAAAAATGAAGAGCGGGTTGCGTTGAAGAATGTGGTGCCCGATCCCAAGCCATCGGGCGCGGGCAAGGCCAGTGAAAAAGTCGCGTATAGCCACGACCTCATCGTCAACGAGGGCCTGGACTTCATCCGCAGCAATCACGAGAATCCCTTCTTCCTTTATGTTGCCCTCACTATCCCCCACGCCAACAATGAGGCAGGTCCTGAGGGTATGGAGGTGCCCGATTTTGGACCCTACGCCAATGAAGAATGGTCGGATGCGCAAAAAGGGATGGCCGCCATGGTCACCCGCATGGATGGCGATGTCGGCCGTCTCATGGCCCTCCTGAAGGAATTGGAAATCGACGATAACACCCTGGTGATTTTTACGTCGGACAACGGGCCCCATAAGGAGGGTGGCAACAATCCCGAGTGGTTCGATAGCAACGGCCCCCTTCGCGGGATTAAGCGTGACCTCTACGAAGGCGGCATCCGGGTGCCCCTGATCGCCCGTTGGCCCGGTAAGGTAGCCGCAGGAACAGAGAGTGACCATATCTCCGCCTTCTGGGATTTTCTCCCCACGGCGGTGGATGTCGCCGGTGGAAATATTCCTTCCGGTCTGGATGGCATTTCCTATCTGCCCACGCTCACCGGTGCTTCCCCCAGCCAGCAGCAGCACGACTATCTGTATTGGGAGTTCACCGAGCAAGGTGGCCGTCAAGGTATCCGTGAAGGAGACTGGAAAGGCGTCCGGCTGGATGTTTTCAAGAATCCTGGTGCACCCCTCGAACTCTACAATCTGAAAGAGGACCTTGGAGAGACAAAGGATATCGCAGCGGCCCATCCCGAAATTGTGGCCCGTCTGGCGGAAAAAATATCGGCGGCCCACGTGCGCTCCGACGTATTTCCGCTGACCGCCGACGAAAAGAATGACGTCGAGAAGAAGGTTGCGGCGACCCCAACCCCGGCACCCGAGGCCAAACCCATGGCCAAACCGAATCCCATCGTAACCTGGGGCTCGGATGAGGTCTTCTGTTTTGCCCTCTATACCGTTCAGGATCGCGTGCTGAAACTGACCGCCCAGCTCTATCCCCTCAAATCGGATGATCGTACCGTTCGGCTGGAAGTGAAGGATGGTGAGGATTGGAAAGAAATTGCCACCACCACGGTGGTCAATCCGGGGTGGACTGCCCCCTTTCGCGTAGAGAAGTGGGACGGTACCCGGGACTGGCAGTATCGGGTCGCCTATGGTGCGGACCATGCCTACGAGGGGCGCATTCGCCGGGATCCGATTGAAAAAGAAGAAATTGTAGTGGGTGCCTTCACGGGGAACTCCAACCGGGAGCGCGGCCCGAAGCCCGACATCATTGCGAACATCCAGGCCCAGGACCCCGACCTCCTCTTTTTCTCCGGTGACCAGTCTTATGACCACAAACGCCATTACGAAGCCTGGCTCCTCTTTGGCCAGCAGTTTGGTGAAATTATCCGCGATCGCCCCACTATTGCCATTCCCGATGACCACGATGTGGGCCAGGGAAACATCTGGGGGGCGAACGGCAAGAAGTCGGAAACGCCTGCGGGACATGATGGTGGCTATTTCATGCCCGTCGACTATGTAAACGAAGTGCAGCGCGCCCAGACGAGTCATCTGCCCGATCCCTACGATCCAACGCCGGTTGAGCGGGGCATCACGGTCTACTACACCTCCCTGAATGTGGGTGGCGTCGACTTTGCCATCATTGAGGACCGGAAATTTAAGTCGGGCCCCGAAGGCCTGGTGCCGAAGCAGGGCCCTCGCCCCGACCATATTAACGACCCGGATTTTGACCCCATGTTGGCGGACGTCGAGGGTGCGGTCCTCCTCGGAGAGCGGCAACTCAGTTTTCTGGAAGACTGGGGCAAAGATTGGGAGGGCGCGGAAATGAAGGCGGTGCTTTCGCAAACGATTTTTGCCAACGCGGCTCATCTACACGGAAAAGACTCGGAACGACTGATCGCCGATTTGGATTCCAACGGCTGGCCACAAACGGGCCGACGGAAGGCGCTGGAAGCGATACGCAAGCCCTTCGCCTTCATGATTGGCGGCGACCAGCATCTGGCCACGGTACTCCATCATGGCACGGATACCTGGAACGATGCGGGCTATTCCTTCTGCGTGCCTTCCATCTCCAATTATTATGGACGTTGGTGGTCGCCTTTGGAGTCGCCGGTGAATCACCCGGAGGGTCCCCTACCCTTCACCGGCGAATACGTCGACGGCTTGCGAAACAAGATCACCATGCTTGCCTATGCCAATCCTTCCGAAGAGAATTATCAAGCGGCGGGTTACGGGCTCGTTCGCTTCAATAAGAAAGACCGGACCATTGCGATGGAGTGTTGGCCCCGGTTTGTCGATGTTACCCAGCCCGATGCGAAAGAGCACCCCGGCTGGCCCATCACGGTGGCTCAGGAAGATAACTACGGGCGCGAAGCGGTGGCCTGGTTGCCCATTCTCACGGGGCGTGCCGATTCGAAACCAGTTGTTCAGGTCATCGACGACGCCTCGGGTGACGTGCTCTACACCCTTCGCGTGAAAGGGCTCCCCTGGCAACCGAAGGTTTTCGCCGAAGGAAGCTACACCGTTCGCATCAGTGAAGGCACCCACATGAAAACCATGGCAGGTCTGAGCGCGTCTACGGAAAAAGAATCCGTTCAACGGATTCCCCTGACGTGGTAAGCTTGCCGAGCGCGTCGCGCTTCGTGGGCCTTGAGCGTGGGGCTTTCGGATTGACCGATCATGATTCGATGTAGCCGCCGTACTGCCACCATCAACAGGCCCGACCAATCCTCGGCGTGAAATAGGACGCACGTGACCTTTCTTTTTTGGCTTGTCCGTCCAAGCAGCGTATAATAACGAAATTAATTCGTCGCATTGGCACGTCGGGGGTCAATAGTCGCAGCCTACCTGGAAAGAATGTAATCCCATGCCACCAAAATTACGAACTGTAGGTATCCTCACTTCCGGAGGCGATTGTCCCGGCCTGAACGCAGTTATTCGCGCGATTACAAAGACGCTGAGCCCCGAGGGGGTCGAAATATTCGGTATCCTCGAAGGCTTCAACGGTCTTGTGGAAAATCGCTATATTCGTCTCAACGATGCGGACACGAGTGGACTCCTCACGGTGGGTGGTACCGTACTCAAGACCAGTCGCAACAAACCGCACAAAATGCCCGTGGGCGACGGTACGTTTCGGGACATGACCGGCGCCGCACTGGAAAACTATCGCCGCATGAATCTCGACTGTCTCTTTTGCCTGGGTGGTGGCGGTACACAGAAAAATGCCTATCGCCTGATGAAAGAGGGTGATATTAACGTCATCACGGCCCCCAAGACCATCGACAACGATGTCTGGGGTACGGACACCTGCTTTGGTTTCGATACGGGCATGTCCATTGCCACGGAAGCCATTGATCGGCTCCATACCACGGCCAGCAGTCATCACCGCGTCATGGTAGTCGATATTATGGGTCACAACTCGGGCTGGCTTGCCTTGGGCGCCGGCATCGCGGGTGGTGCCGACGTTATCCTGATTCCTGAAATCCCCTATGACATCGACATCGTGGCCCAATCGCTTCTGGGTCGCATGCGTCGCGGCAAGATGTTCAGCATCGTGGCCGTGGCAGAGGGTGCCGTTTCAAAAGAAGATGCGAAGCTGGAAGAAGCCGACAGCAGCAAAAAGCGAAAAAAGAAGCAGGGCAAGGAAATTGAACACATCAAGGAGCCGGTCAGTTCCATACTCGCCGAGCACCTGGAAGATGTTACGGGTCTTGAGACCCGGGTGACTTCCCTGGGCCATCTCCAGCGTGGTGGTATCCCCACACCGACGGACCGACTGTTATGTACCAAGTTCGGCACCCACGCGGCGGAACTGGCGCTTAATGGCGAATTCGGATGCATGGTCGCCAAGCAAGGCGAAGCGTTTGTTGCCGTGCCCCTGGAGGAAGTGGTGGGCAAGAAACGTCTGGTGACCATGGATCATCCCTGGGTACGGGCGGCACGGGATGTGTCGGTCTGTCTGGGGGACGTCATTCCCAAGGGACTTGAACCCTGATAATTGGCCCGCTTTCCCCCTATATGCTGACACCGCCCGATGAGATTTGGGCGGTGTTTTTTTATGAATGAATAAATCCCCACGTTGACGGGTACTTAATGCGCAGGGGGCTCAGCACTGGGCTGCGGCAGCAACCCCGTCCCATGGGGCGCATCGGGGCGGGGTTGTACGGCCTCCGCTTAGACTACGGCGTGAGGACTTGGAGTCCGGCGATACCCGCGATTATCATTGTCGTCCAGTTCATGGTGTTCGATTTTGGCTCAGGTCGTTGGTATATCGTCGGGCTTGACCACCGAAAGGGCCGATTCGATGGATCGCACATGGAGGTCCCGCTGAGGGAAGGGAATCTCGATACCATGTTCGCGGAATGCATTGTCTATTCCTGTGTGCATGGCATCCTTGATGATCAAGAAGGACTCCAGATCGGGACTATGCACCCGGAGTTCAAAATCCAGGGAGCTGTCGCCAAAGCCGGTGAAGAAGACCACCGGCTCGGGGTCCTGCAATACCCGCGTATTCTTGTTGGCCACCTCGAGTATAAGCTTTCGTGCCAGTTCCGTGTCGGAGCCGTAGGCGATACCGACTGGTATTTCAACCCGCAGTATCTGATCCGACAAGGTCCAGTTGACCAGTCGGCCCGTGACAAACTCTTTGTTGGGGACGATAAGTTCCTGGCGATTGAATGCGGTAATCCAGGTGGCGCGAATGCGAATTCGTGAGACCGTG
>CAXBPH010000188.1:0-14061 GCA_963977445.1 uncultured bacterium
TCATCATCCGCCATGGAGGTGCGGAATGTTCGAGCCGTTGTCGTCGAATCGATGGCGTCGTCCGAGGCCTCCTCCCAGGGTGGGGGCGTGTCCACAGCAGGTCGGGAACGCCACACCGGCTCCGGAAGCGCTGGCTCCCGACGGACCGGTGCCGGCGGGACCCATTCGTCGTCGCGGTCGGGCGCTTCTATCGCGGCTTGGGGAATGTTCACACCGCGCATGGCCTGGAAGTGCAGATCAAAAATTTTGTTGAAGGCGTTGTTACACCGAAGACTGTACACGGCATAGAGGTTCTCCATGTCTTCCGTATCGAATTCACCTTCCAGCCACTTCCGCTCCGCACCCCGCTGGGTCGCCATGATCTTGTGAATCAGGCAGGTCAGATTGGAGGGGCTGGTGGCCGTTTCTACGGAGTCCCCAAAATCCATCATGGCCTCAAAGTAAGGACGAATCGCTTCCCGGCGGTGGCTTTGAATCGATACGCGCCGACGGCCTGAGACATAGTGGATGACACTGGCAAGACAGACGACGCCCGCAAGAAAAAAGGAGAGTATTTCGAAGCGATCCGAAGAGATGGGATTCCTACGGTTGTAGAACGCCGCCGCTGCCAGGTGCAGCGGAAGATTCACCGCAGACTGCGCCCTCTCTTCGTCGAGGTCGTTGAGACGGGCCAGTTTCAAAAAGGGTCCGCTGAAAATTTCTTCCAGAACCGTATAAACCTGCCGCTCCGGCAAGTCGCTCTGACAGACAAGCAGGGTATTCACCGCCAGGGTTTCGAAGGGACCGTCGGCAGGCGCAGGAAAACTCCGATCGGGACCATAGAGATAGGGCGGAAATACTTCGGCGTAGGACCCCGGCAAATAGCGCGAAACCGCCTGGGCTTCCGGAATAGGGATGAGACGATACCACCCGGTGGAAAGGAGCTTCTCCATGGCAGGCGAAAAAAGTCCATACACCGTAAAGGCCGCATCGATGTCGCCATCAAGAAAGGCCTCGGCCAAATCGGAATTGTGATCGGGAATGAGCTCGGTGGGCTCACCAAAAGAAAAAAAGCGCATCATCTTCTGTGCAAGCGCATCGGCGCCACCACCGGAAGGCCCCACACCAAGCCGTTTTCCCGCAAGATCGCGGAAGGTCTGGATTCGGGAATCGGCGGGCACAACGACGTGGACATATTCTTTGCCGAGATTGGCCAAGGCAACAAGCTTGTCGGTGTTTCCCAAAAAGCTTGCCCAATCGCCGGAGATGTCACCACGCTCCGCGACCAGACCACCCTGAATCAACGCCAAATCAGCGGTGCCATCCTGCAGCAGAGCCAGGTTTTCGATGGAGCCACGGGTGGCCCGCACGTCCATGCGATAGGATTGGCTGGCATCCAGCTGGAGACGAAGGTGATTGCCCAACGCGTAGTACGCACCACCCTCCGCCGCTGTCGCGAGCACCAAGGGCGCATCCGCACGGGAATAGTAGCGGTTGGTCAAGTCGGCACGAATCCGACTCGCCTGGTAGGGGGCCAGCACAAAGAAAACCCCGCCACCGGCGATCAACAGCAACAAGCTAATCGATAGAATTTTGAGTATCGTTTTCCGTTCAGGAACGCGCGACATACAACCCGTCAGTCTCTTCCCGCAAAACACACTGATCGCTAACATGATCGTGCGATTTTGACCTGTTTCTTGCACCGGCGCATGGCTGAAAACACGCGCCCTTAACCATAAATCACCCCGATACCGTCGGAGTAACCCATCCCAAGTACCTTCTTTCTAGCAGGCGGGGTCCCTGCGATGCAAACCGCAGCCCCCAATTTTAATCACGACTCCCGTAATGCATCCGCGTGTTTACGATAGACCCCCCGAAACTGATGATAGGTGAGGCCCAGCAACGTAGCCGCTTTTCGCTGGTTGAAGCGCGTCGCCTCGAGGCCAGCCCGTAACAGGTGCCGCTCAAAGAGTTCCACCGATTCACCAAAGGGGCGATCAAATCCCGTCCGAAGGAGTGACGCCTCCCCACCGGGAGACGACAGGTCGGGCGGCGTGGCCCCAACCCCCTCCTGAACCGGACGTTGGACCTCCGGCAAGGGCGCATAGGGCGAGATAAAAGGGTCAAATACGACCGACTCTATGGCGGGGCCGGTAGCCTGGTACACGGCGCGCTCAATCACATTCTTCAATTCACGCACATTGCCCCGCCAGGTATGGCGCAACAGATCCAGGGTGACCTCATCAGTAAACTCCGGCACGTCCTTCCGCCCCAGTTCCGCCCCCATACGGGAGGCAAAATGATTGGCAAGGAGTATGATGTCTTCTTTCCGCTCCCGAAGGGGCGGCAAATACAGGACCTCGAAGGACAAACGGTCCAAAAGATCCCGCATGAACAACCCACGGTCTGCCTGGGCGAGCAAATCGGCATTGGTCGCACCCACGATGCGCACATCCACCGACACCTGCTCACTGCCGCCCACCCGCTCGAAGCGTCCATATTCCACCACCCGAAGGATTTTTTCCTGCACGGGCAAGGGTATATTGCCCAGTTCATCCAGGAACAGAGTGCCCCCATGGGCCATTTCGAAGCGCCCACGACGCTGACGCTGGGCCCCCGTAAAGGCCCCCGCCTCGTGACCAAAAAGTTCCGACTCGATTAGATTATCCGCGAGGGCCGCGCAATTTAGCTCCACCAGAGGCTCTTGCCACCGCTGGGAAAGAAAGTGCACCCGACGGGCGGCCAGCTCTTTACCGGTACCCCGCTCCCCAATAATAAGCACGGGGCGCTCCACACCGGCCACGCGGCTCAGGCGGTCCTGAAAATCCAGAAAGACCTCCGAATCCCCCAGGGCCTCGGGCATGGCCTCCGGATAACTATCTCTTGCCTCATACATGGCAACCCTTCCTTTCACAGAAGATTCCGTAGGACCCCTCAGCAGAAACACCACTATCTGGCTTATTCTATCAAGAACTGGTGTATTTAGCCACCTACTTTATGTGTAGCGGAAGGCAGAACACACCTAAGTCATTACCTATAAGCCACTTAGAAGCAGGCCAATCCTTGGCACGTCTGTTGCACTAGTACTACCACGAACAATGCAGCAACAAGAACAGGGGAAATGAGAATGAGTGAAGCATGGGAACGGGAGCGAAGAACCCAATTGGGTGGCTCCCTGCAATACACCACGGGCTGCGGCGAAGCGGGGCAAGCCACTTGGTTAAACATCAGTAGAACGGGAGCAGGGTTGTTGTTGGGGCGCTACTTGCGCCCGGGACGAACGCTCCTGCTCGAATTGGCGGCAACAGAGACGGATTGTACCGTCCTGGTTCCGGCAGAGGTCGCCTGGTGCGTCCCACAGTTGGGAAAGCCCAGTTTCAAGACGGGTCTTCGCATCCATCGCGACGACCCGGAAGTTGCCCTCCACTTCGCCAAATTGGGCTATCGGGCCCTGGCGGAGAATAAAAACGGCGGCAAAACAGTAGTAACGGCAGTATGGACATCGCTCAATGAGCCGATGCACCTGCGGCACAACACAGCGGCGTCCAACCTGACGCACGCAGTATAGAGGAGCCTGTCATGGGTATTTTCACACGGGTACGCGACATAATCAGTTCCAACATCAACTCCATGCTCGACAAAGCGGAAGATCCGGAAAAGCTCGTCAAGATGATGATCCGCGAGATGGAAGACACCCTCGTCGAGATCAAGGCCAACTGTGCCGGCGGCATGGCCACGAAGAAAAAAATCAAGCGCGAAATGGAAACGGTCCTCGACCTCGCCAAGACATGGGACGCCAAAGCCCAGCTCGCCATCAACAAAGGCCGCGAAGATCTCGCCCGCGAAGCCCTCATGGAAAAGCGCCGCCACGTGGAGCGCGCCGAAGCCCTGGAAGAGGAATTGGAACAATCCAAGACCCTGGTCACCCAGTGCCAGAGTGATATCATGCAATTGGAAGACAAATTGAGTGCGGCCCGTGAAAAGCAACGGACCCTGGTGCAGCGCCACACCAATGCCAACACCAAGAAAAAGGCCCAGCATCAGATTCGTCGCTATGACACGTCAGACGCCCTGGAGCGCTTCGACAATTTCCAGCAGCGCATCGACCGCATGGAAGCCGACGCGGAGTTGGTGAACTACGGCCGCAAGAGCTCCCTGGCCGACCAATTCAAGGAACTCGAAACCGACGAGGGCATCGAAAAGGAACTGGCCGCCATGAAGGCGAAAAATTCCGGCGGCGTCTGATGGTGGGTTGGTGGTGACCTTTCGCGGCCGCCAGGTGTCCGAGATGCCTGGCGCCCGAATTGGGTCCATGGACAAGGCAATTCCCCGAGTGCAAGGATAGAGGAGGCAACATGAGACGGATTGTAATCGCCATAGTCGCGGTTCTGGCTATCCTCTTTATCGTAAGAGGTGCCCCTCGCGTGGCCTTCAGTGGATTCCTGCCCCTGGTTGCTGCGGGCACTATTGCAGTTCTCTTGGATCGTTGGGCCTCCGGCCGTGGTAGTCGTGAAAAAACCGATGGGCACCAACGCCACGATCCGGCGCACGCCAACGACGATCTCGAAGGACTCGCCCACGACCTGGACCGCACGGCACGCAATCTGGAAAAGCGCCTGGAAGCGCTGGAAACCATTCTCCTCGACCGTACGCGAACACCACTGTAGCTGGAATGGCCGTCACGTGACGGAGAAAGGTGAACAAACATGAAACGCCTGATCATAGGAGCCGCCGGACTCGCGATAGCGGGATTCTTCGGGCTCATAGCCTTGGCGATATTGGGGATGATCGCGGCCATCGCCATCCCCAACGTTGAACAAAGCCGCCACATTGCCGCTGTCCATGCCTCCCCCGAAAGCGAAGTAATCCATCAGCAAGTACTCGGTTCCGCCTACGCACGCGAACCCGTGGGTGCCAACCTGGTCCTCTTTGACGTCATCAAGGGCACGGGATTGAACCCCGCACTTACCACACTTTTTGTCGGCACGATGTTCTTCGTTTTTATCCTGGGCACGTTCGTCATACTCTGGCGACTCACACGCCGAACGGCACCGGCGGAGGATGCCGACAGCCAGTCGGTGCAAGAGCTTCACAGGCAAGCGCAGCATCTGGCACAGCGCATGGAAGCCTTGGAAACCATCCTGCTGGAACGCAGCCGCCCCCAACCCTAACCCGGGAGAGAACGTGTTATGAATCCCACATGGATTGAACTACTTATTATCGGTGCCGTGCTGTTTGGAATTTTCCGACTTCTCTCCCGCCGGGTTGACCGGAAAGATCGTCAGTATAATCACGAAGACACGGAGACCATCCAGCATTTACACCGGGGCATGGAAAAGATGGCGGCCCGTATCGAATCTCTGGAAACCATTTTGCTGGACCAGGGCGAGCACTATCGTCGCACCCCACCGCCCATACCCAATTACCAACATACGTCCCGCTACTAATTAAGGAGAACTCTAATGAACCAACGCAATCAACGAGATCACAGTGGCCCCTATCGCAGTCGCAACGGCATCTTCTTCGGCGTATGCCGGGGCCTTGCCGACTACTTCGATTTCTCCATCTTCTGGATGCGGGTCCTCTTTGTGTTGACCTTTATCTTCACCGGACTTTACCCCGTCGGCATTGGCTATATTATTGCCGCCCTCATTATGAAGCCCGAACCCGTGTTGCCTTTGGAAAACGACGGCGACCGGGAATTTTATAACAGCTACACCTCGTCACGCCCCATGGCACTGAGTCGCCTCAAAACGACCTTCGACAATCTCGACAAGCGCATCCAGCGCATGGAGAGCATCGTCACCGCACGGGACTACGACTGGGATCAGCGACTACGCAACAGCTAGTCATTCCGATTAACGTACTACCTGCAAACGCGGCCCAGGCGAATTCCGCGCAGGTCTTTGAAGGAAGGAAACTCTTTAATAATGGATCTAACCGCCATAATCATCGTGAGCATCGTTTTCGGTTCCGTAATAACTGCCCTCTTCATCATTTCCAATCTGGTATCCAAAACCCTCGGAGCCCGGGGCTCGGGTAAATTGAATGAAGAAGAAACCCAGTTGATGCAGGAACTCTTCTACGGTATGAAAAAAATGGAAGAGCGCGTCGAATCTCTGGAGACTATATTGCTGGAGAAAGGGCGCGGAGGGTGAGTGGTATGTGTGATAAGACACCTAACTACGCCCCCATCGTTGTAGGACCTGTGGGACCAGTCGGGCACAAGGCCTTCTGCACACGTGGCGGTATTTCGCAAGTTGCCACACACCGACGCTGTGCGACAAAAACTTCATGGCAACCGTCCCACGGGTCGCACTCGTCCCACAGGTCCCACAACCCCAACAAGGCTCCCGTGGCCGATACGTGCCTAGCCGTTTCACCCTTCATACGCCACACATCAAATTCCCAGGGAGGCCAATCATGATGACCCAGAGACGACGCCAGCCCGGCGGCCCCTATCGCTCCCGGGACAGTGCCATATTTGGCGTGTGTCGGGGTATCGCAGAACACCTGGATTTTTCGGTTGGAGGATTACGGATTATTGTGGTCATCGGCACACTCCTCCTGTGGTTCTGGCCGGGCATCATTGCCTATATCATTGCCGCACTCATCATGAAACCCGAACCCATTGTCCCCTTTGATTCGGAAAGTGATGCCGAGTTTTACGGCTCCTTCACGGCATCACGCACCATGGCCCTCCGACGCCTTAAGGAAACCTTCGACAACCTGGACCGGCGCATCCAACGCATGGAAAGCCTGGTCACCTCACCGAAGTTCACGTGGGACGAGCGCCTGAAAGACACCCCCTGAACAGCGGGACCCTTTCAAGGAGAAAACAGCCAATGAAAAAACAGAGCACACCGCACCCATCGGCAAGCAGGAATTCCCTGCACGAAAACGCGATTTCTAGAACCCACCTCGCCCTGCTGGCGGCCATCGCCAGTGTGGCCCTACTCCATGCCCTGTTGAGCACCTGATGGACCGCCCCCCGGACGATTCGACTATCCCGTGGTATGGACTTCCCTTCGTGGGCCTCTGGCGCCTGGCCTCCGCCGTTGAGCGCCGGATTGGTATCGTCCGGTCCCTCTTGAGCGGCCTTGCCCTTATGCTCTTGGGCGTTGTCTTCTGCATGACCTTCGTGGGTATCCTGATTGGTATTCCCACCGGACTATTCGGCCTCGCACTGGTGCTTCGCGCACTAATCTGACCTGCTTTTCGACAGGGTGGCCCCGGCCGCTCTGTCTCCTTCCGAATCCGCGTCGTCTTCGCCTGGACGGCGCGGATTATTCTTTGGTTCATGACTCAGAGGGGGGCGTATCTCTGAACCCATAGGACAACGCTCCATCCGCACCGCCCAATCACCTGTCTTTCGGGTTGACTAATTTACTATTGATTGTTTTACAGTTTTATGGCACGATAAATAAAAAGGAGCTGCGGCATGTTTAAATCGATGGCATTTCTGGGCAAGGGCGCATTGGCCGTGACTACGGTCGCTGTGGGGCTGGGCGCGGGCACCCAAGTAAACGATTGGGCCCAAACACGGACGGCCGGCGCCTATTCCACCTCACAGACCGCACCGGCGGGCGATGGGCCCGTGGCCGCCCTGGACGATCCCGCGACGGCGGATTCCCTCTTTCACTACAACTTCATTCCCGGCCAACGCCTGGATTACGGGCTGGACGCCACCATAGCAGGCACCGGAGCGGAATCCATGGTAGGGCCTGGCAACGTCGCGATGCGGTTCTGGAGCGATCTCTATGTCCAGACTGAGGGCGTGGATGTGGGCGGCAATGGCAACCTGTCTATCGGCTTCGACCGGGTAGAGATGAACGGCAGCTTTATGGACGGCCCCGTGAATCTGGTGCACTCCGTGGCCGGCACAGAATTCAGCCACGGAAACGATGCCATCAGCACGGCCCAGGGCGATTCCATTGCCGGCATACCCCAATTGCAGTTCTTCAATAAACCGACGAAAGTGCGGGTTTCCCCCGCCGGTGAAGTGTTGAGCGTTTCGGGAGCCCCAGGCATGGAAAAAATGCTGGCCCCCGAGCAAATCCTCACCAGCGTTCAATTTCCTTCGGGCGATCTCGACGCCGGGGCCCAGTGGGAATCGGACTTCGCCATGCCCATCCCCGGATTCGGCACCCCCGTCGGCTCGAAGACACTCAACGTCCTGGAGGGCTTTGAGCTCTTTCGGGGACGGTATTGTGGCGTCGTGCGCCAGACCATCATCTCCGAGCAGCAGGAAGGCACCGTGAACTCACCGGAAAGCGCCCTGGGTGAGGAAATGAACTTCAGCCTGCCCGAATTCAAGCTCTCCGGGGAAAATCTCATCTATTTCGATGTGGACAACGGCCAACTGGTCGAAGCCGACATGAATTTGCGGGTCACCATGCGCATTGGCCAGCAGTTGAAGCCCATGATGGATGCGCTGAATGTCTACGGAAAATTATTGAACGACATGGACGGGACGAAATCGGAGGACGGAGAAAGCGAATCCCTCCTGGATATGGGCCTCAATATTGACGCCACGCTGGTCCTCCTGACCGATTAATAACCGGGCCCCTTTCCCGGTCTCACGCCACAACCGTGGATTTGTTGACACAAATCTCCGCAATAAGCTACAATCTCTGCCTACTACCTCTGCAGCCGTATAGCCAAATTGGTAAGGCACCAGATTCTGATTCTGGGTATTCTAGGTTCAAGTCCTAGTACGGCTGCCATTTTTCTACATTCACGGCAAGTTAAGCCGTTTGCCACTTTCGGTGGCCCGTTCATCTAGGGGTTAGGATGCGGGATTCTCAGTCCCGTCACAGGGGTTCAAATCCCCTACGGGCTACCATTTTTCTTTTTACCCCCGTAAATAAAGGCGATTGTGCGATTTCGGCTTAGGGTGTCGCACAGAATATAGGGCAAAAGGGGCTATATTCGAGGGGTGTCGCACGGGTGTCGCAGGATTTCGAGGGGTGTCGCACGGCAAAAAAGGGTATCAATCGAAGGGGTGTGGCAGGATTTCAATATTGTGTCCAATAGTATAGGATAGAGATATGCAAAATGATCCCCTATACGACTCTTTTCTCTCTGCGCTAAATGCGGGAATAAAGCAAGTAGCAATAGCCGACGCGACCGGAATACCCATTGCCAGTATTAGGCAGTTCAAGAAGAATTGTTCACTCGGAAGGGCTCACAGAATCGCTCTTGAGAAGTGGCTTGGCACATCGAAATTCACGCAGCAAGATGGACGAGCTACGCCCGACGTGCTGGTGGAGGTCAAAAAGAAGCTGGAGGCGTGTCTATCCGCTCTCGGCAATCCTAACCATGGGCGGGAACGAAAGGCGCGGATCGTCCTTTGTGAAATCGAGGTCTTGCACCGTGAATACGTGCCGGAACTCTACGAAATGGGAAAACTCTGACTTGATATGCCCCTTTTAACCCTGCGAATCACAGGTACCCCAAAGGCGGTCGCAGACTCAAAAGGCTTGTCAATGTAACTGTAGCTCCATTCAGTGTCAAAAGGTTTTTTTATCGTAAACTGGGAGGCAAAACATGCAATTTGTGTGCCCAAGCTTCGCACACAAATTGGGGATGTACCGCCGCAACAGCCACCCCGAACACGGGCAATTCACGGTAAGTCAGCAGGCACACGTCGATGCGACGACAACCACCCGGGGCGGAGGCATGTCCCCGCTCGGCAACGTCAACTACGTGAGACCCAGTCATCAGCGTAAGCCCACAGGGACGGGCCCGCTCCCAACGGTGAACCCGCCACGCAAGATCCCTCTGGATGGCACGATAGACACCGACGCTACGCTACGACACGTTTGCGCGGGGCCGTCCCAGACGCCCCCCCTACCCGGCGACTCGCTTGCGCGGGGCCGTCCCGATGCCGTCAATCAACATCTCTCTTGCATCCATCTGTCCGGTGAAGTATGGTTTAGCCACAGCATTCCTACGAGTAACCACGGCGGTATAGAGACGGAATATGGCAGCACCTTCAACTCCCAGACCACGCGAACCACGACAAATATTTATTGTGCTCCCCACCTACAATGAGGAAGGGGGCCTGGGACGCTTGCTGGATCGCATTGACGAAGCCATGTTTGACGCCGACCAGCGCTATGAAGTCATCGTGGTGGACGATGGCAGCACGGACAATACCCATGCCATCGCTGAGGAATATGCAGAAAAATACCCCATTTCTCTGGAGCATCACGCCAAGAACCAGGGACTCGGCGCAACCATCCGGGATGGCATTATCGCCGCAGCGAAGAAAGCGGGTGAGCGGGACATCATCGTCACCATGGATGCGGACGATACCCACACACCGGGGCTGATTCTGCGCATGGTGCGCATGATTCAAGAGGGCCATGATGTGGTCATCGCGTCGCGCTACCAACCCGGCGCCCAGGTCCGGGGCCTCTCGGTACCACGACGATGCATCAGTTACATGGCCTCTATCGTGTTTCGTCTGCTCTTACCCATTCCGGGTGTAAAAGATTTCACCTGCGGCTTTCGGGCCTATCGGGGCAGCGTCATTAAGGGAGCGCTCGATGCCTATGGCGACCACTTTGTCGACCAGGAAGGCTTCCAGTGCATGGTCGATATACTCCTGAAACTCCGCCACATGAATCTCCTCTTTGGCGAGGTGCCCCTCGTGCTCCGATATGACTACAAAGAGGGTAGCAGCAAGATGAATGTGGGTAAGACCATCCGCAACACCCTGCTGTTGATTGCCCGTCGCCGCTTTCTGGGACAACGCTGATGGCAACGACGGAACCGACAGAAAACATCTGGGACACGGGGCGTTGGGCCGGGGTGGATCGGGTCGATATGGATTTCATGACTCGCTATATCATCGAGCACTTGACCCGGCGTGTCGCCCTGAAGGGAAAGCGCTTGCTGGAGCTCGGCTCCGGGACGGGGCGCTTGAGCTATCTCTTGCTCCAGGCGGGCGCGGCGTCGGTGACGATGGTGGACAATTCCCGAAAGGCCCTGGAGCTTTCCACGGCACTCTTCGATGAAGTCCCTTCGGACCGTTATGAAATTGTCGATGCCGATGTTTTTGACGTTGCCGTCGATGGCCCCTTCGATATGGTGTTTTCATCGGGCCTTATAGAGCATTTTGACGGCACACCCCGCCAGCAGATCATTGATGTCCACCTCCAGCACGCCCGTGAGGATGTGTTGATACTCCACCCTTCCAACCGCCTCTATAATCGCGTCTTTGATGTGACGCCCATGGCCAAAAAACGCTATGGCTTTGCACGCACCTTTTCGGAGGCGGAGTTGGATGGGCGCATCCGGGCGACACGGCCCGATGCCAACGTTTCTCATGAGCGCTTCCACCTGGCCTATACGGTGCCCCTCTTCCACAATCTCGCATTCTTGAACCGCGCGGTGACGGATAGTGCTATCGAGCGCGCCTGGGGTGGCCTCTGCTTGACCCATGTGCGCCTGGATGGGTGAAGGGCTCACACTACCCTTCGTTGGCATGGTATCGACCTCATGGCGCGCCGTAGCGACGCGAATTACGACGGATGCCCCATCGTGACCCAAATCGTCGACAACACACCCAACCCCTTTCGTCCGCCGCGGTGGGCGTGGGCCCTCATCATTTCTCTGGCCCTCATTGACCCCCTTTCTCACGGGGTCATCATGCTGTTTCCGCCGGAAGGCACCGTGCCCACCCAGGGCCATGTGGTGGACACCTTCAATTACCTCACGGCCATGAAGTATGCCCATCCGCCGTGGTATTCCCCCTACAATCTCTGCGACAGCCCCTATGCCGCGGGCGACCCGACGCTCTATGCCATTCCCCACCATCATCTCTTCGGTGCCATTGGCACGGTGGGCAACTGGCTCCGCATGCCGCCCTTTTACATGATGGCCCTGGCCAATGGACTCGGACTTTTCTTTTATCTTTTTGCGGCCTACACCTTCCTTGTTTCGTCCGTGCCCCGCCTCGCACACCGGGCCTTTCTACTCTTTTGCCTGGGAGGTGGTCTCGGCGGCATCCTCTATCTCCTCACGTGGCCCTTCGGCGTACACACCCATCCCCAGTTCGGCGAATATTTCCTCCGTTACTTTATCTATGAACTCAGCGAAGGCCCCCGCTTCCAGCCCTGGCTCATGGCCGCACGACTCTATTACACCCTGGCCTTCGGTTTTGGCTTCCTGGCATTGACGACTTTGTGGCATGCCATGGCACGGGATCGAAAGGCCCTCCTGGCTCTGGCCGCCTTTTTGTTTGCCTGCACCGCCCTCGCCAACTTCCGGGTGGGCCCCATGCTTTGGGGGGCCGCCGTGATAATCCTGTTTTGCCGCGCTGAATGGTCGTGGACACGACGTATCGCCTGGGCGGCGAGCCTTCTTGTTGGTGTTGCCCTCGGCGGCGGCATTGCCGTCGCCATGGTGGCCCGCAACCCCGAACTACTGGAAACCGTCGCCCGGAGTGCCCGCCTCGCCCTGTGGTTCTCCCCCATCGTGAGCGCCACCTTCTTCTACTGGCTTCTCATTCCCGGCACGGTGCTTCGCACCATTAACCGTGCCCCCCAGTGGCTCCGCTACGCCGGTTGGGGTGCCACGGGCTACATCGCGGCCTTTGCCGTCCTCTATTGCCTCTACCAGGCCTACTACGGCAACTTCCTGCGCACCGGTGAATTCCATGTGGCTGTGAAAATGTCCGACTACGCCCTGCTGCTCGGGGTGCCTGTCGCATTCGCCATCGCCTGGTGGAAAGGCCCCGCCCACGAGTTTGGCCACGACGGCTACCACCCGCCCGGACCGCTTGGGGAGCGTCTGCGATTCAGCGAGGACACCTTCCCGCCTGCGAAAGCAATCGAACCATTGGGAGCGCAGGTCGAAGACGCGCGGTGGCGGGCGGCCCGCCTGCAAGGTAGCAGCAGTTGGCCCGAACCAGTCCAGGCAGCGGATGGTAGCGCAATGTCGACATACTCCACCGCCCCACCCTGGGCGGCCCTGTGGCTGCTCGCCTTCTTCGCCCTTTCCTTCTCCGCCTGGGGCCAGGGCTGGTTCCTCAAATATACCCCCGACCGCTTCATCATCGTCATCGGCGTCCCCCTTGCCATACTCGGTGCGGCGGCCATTGAGCGGGGCCTCCTCCGACAACCACGTCTCTATCGCGCCCTGCAACGCACCATCATCCTGTGTGGTGTCGTGTCTATCCTCGTCACCTGGCTCGTGAGCTATGGTCCCCTCGGCTACCACACCCTCCAACAACACTACAGCTGGACGCGCAATGCCTTTATGAACCAGGCCGATGCCGACACCCTGGCCCACCTCAAAGACGGCGTGGTGCTCGCCCCCTCACTGGGCGCACCCCTCATGGGCGACCTGGCCGTCATGCAGGGCAACGCGACCGTCCACGGAATTGGCAGCGTGGACTACCCCCGCCACGTGGCCAACGACGTGCGCGCTCAGGTAGCCGATTTCTACCGCCCCGAGACGCCCAATGCAATCAGGCGTGAGATGGTGGAGAAATGGTGTGTCCGCTACGTCTACTGTCCCGACACCGATCCGGTAGCCCCGGAGACGGTAGCGCAACTGCGGGCAAGTGGATGGCTGCGAGAAGTTGCCGCGAACGAAAAGGCCGTCTTGTTTGAGGTCAACAATCCAGAGTAGGGTGACCAGGAGAGTGCCCCCTTTGTACTACTATCCGGCGTTTTCTTGTTTTTTAGACAAGAAAACATTTCGCAAGAGTTTGTAACACAATGTCATTCTAAAGGTTACAGTCACGGATCAAGGCTGGAGAAACTTTCCAATTTTGACCACGGATGAGACAATGCAAAATAGAAAGCAAGATAGCCCAAGCGAAACGCCGAAAAACAAAGGGGGTTGACCATTCCTGGTCGACACAAAAGGCACGGTGATTTTCGTGCCCCCCTCTGTCCATGGCGAAAGGGCGGGAAGTGCCAAAGAATGGTGGTCAGAACTTAACATCACATGAATAACATCACGTGCCCCGTGGAACCTGACGTGAGCCTGATGTCGACCAGGAATGGTCAACCCCCTATTGGACACGTCCGATTTCTTCTTCTTCCTTCGTGC
This sequence comes from uncultured bacterium, assembly GCA_963977445.1. Classification (GTDB taxonomy): domain Bacteria; phylum Hydrogenedentota; class Hydrogenedentia; order Hydrogenedentales; family JAEUWI01; genus JAEUWI01. The sequence goes on from CAXBPH010000188.1 coordinate 14,050, forward strand.
TCTTCGTATCTT
>CAXBPH010000189.1:0-14019 GCA_963977445.1 uncultured bacterium
ATTCCTGGAGCCCGGTGACTATGTCCTGACCTACATCGAAACCGCCACCGACAACGCTACGAAGGCCGTTGTCGCCCACGCAAAAGCCTACACGCGGGTGGTCCCCGTACCCCCAGTCCCGACGCAAACTACCGTCAATACCAACGTGGCGTTTTCGGCACCTTCCGGCTACGCAATGCACGCGTGGAGCATCGACGGACAACCGGCTTCCGAAGAAGCAGAATTTACGCACAAGTTCCTTGCTCCGGGCACCCACCTCATCGAGTGTCTTGCTTCTGCACCCGACCAGGGGCCAGCAAAGGGATTTTCGCACATTCGATACAAGGTCACCGTTGGCGGAGCATAAACACGAAAAAAAATCGTGAAGTGTCGCGCCAGAAATCGGCAGCAAACCTGCAGTCTGGGGAGAAGAAAGGAAGTTTTCCATGAGGTATGAAAAAGCAAAGCTCACGACAAGCGACGTGGGCAAAAATAACGAATGCTCACTGGAAGCTACCGTTGCTCCCGACGGGGACTCCGGTGTGCTTTCTGCAGCGATTCCAATTGCATCGATGGCGGCAGATACGACAGTAAAGCTGGCCAGCGATGCCGTATCGTTCGCGACGGAAAAAATTGAAGACACCGCAGCCTTAGCCGTTGCCGGCCTCGAAGACGGGGCCAGCTATATCGGCCAGAAAACGGAAGAAGTGCTTACTGCGGCCGAGGGCGGCCTTCGCTCTCTCGGCCTCTTGCCCGAGGAGGGTGAGGCGGCAGAAGGCACCGTTAGCCCGGCAATGGTTGCAGTAATTGAGGCCTCCAAAGGGGAAGCCACTAAGGATGATGGGGCGGATGTGACCAAATTGATCGGCCGCAATGCCGTACCAGCAATGTTGGTGGGGCTGGCGTCTGGCGTCCTGTTTGCACGACCGGAAACGCCGTGAGGTCGCACTTGCACCGTTATACCATTCGCTTGGGCCTTGTGGTCGCCGCCCTGGCTACCGTCCAACTCCTGACGGGATGCCAGACAAATATATTCATGCCGGCCCCAAATATCTATGCGAATTCCCCCACGAATCCCTTCGACCGGGTGCCCCCCGAGTTGAGACGCAACGAAGTCACCATCCTTTATGCCACCGACCGACTTCCGGTTATTGATGAAGAAACGAAGGCGCTGGGATATGGCTATTTCCGATCGGGTTCGTTGGGTGGCGGTGTGAGCAATGTCGTCTTTGGCGAAGGGCTGGCGTGGCCGGAACTTGTGCAGGAAAGTCTTGCGAGTCGCCCGGGTCACCTGCTGAAGGCGGAAGTGACGGGGCACGAGGAATTGTTTCGCTTTCCCGATACCAGCCTGTACGCGAAAGCCAATACGGAGGGAAGCACGGATGAAGACGACCTGGAACGCTCGGAGTCCGAGGCAACCCAACAACTCCACCAGCTCATTAAAGAACGCCTCCAGGAAGGCGAGGGTCACGATGCCTACGTATTTATTCACGGGTACAATTCCGCCTTTGATGACGCGGTCATCACCATGGCCCAGCTTTGGCACTACCTCGGGCGAACGGGCATACCAATCGTGTACTCATGGCCGGCGGGGCGCAAGGGTTTTCTCGGGTACAACAACGATATTGAGTCGGGTGAATTTACCATCTGGCACTTGAAGCGCTTCCTCGCCGCGTTGGCATCGAGCCCGGACATTGAGCGTATTCACCTGATAGCCCATAGCCGTGGGAGCAATGTAACCCTCGAAGCCCTGCGGGAATTGCATCTATTTAATGAAGGCGCGGGTATCGAGACCCAGCAGGCGCTTAAGTTGGGCAATCTCATTCTGGCTGCACCCGATCTCGACCTGGAAGTCGCAACCCAGCGAATTTTACCCGAGGGTTTGTTGGCCGTGCCACGGCGAATGACGATATACATCTCCGAGAAGGATCGGGCTATGGGATTCACCACCTGGCTATTTGGGGGCCTCGCGCGCCTCGGAAAGCTTACCCGGGGTGAACTGCCTCATACCGTAAAGCGCAACATAGATACGGTACCGTCCTTCGACCTGATTGACGCACGTATCAAACGGACGGATTGGTCGGGGCACAGTTATTTCTACCAGAGTCCTGCGGTCAGCTCCGACGTCATCCTCATTCTCCGTGACGACCTCGACCCTGGTAAGGAACACGGCCGTCCCCTCCGAAAGGGACCACCACACTACTGGATCGTTGACGAGAACTATCCCGTTTTTGCAAATTCAAAAGCCCCTGCCGATTGAAGTCCTTGGACCAGAGTGAGTCTTGGCCCACGCAATCAATCGTACCAACAATCCCACCTGTGGCCATCACACCTCCACAGCCTGGCTCCACACTCCCGTCAACACGTAGCCACAAGCGCTGAGATTCACCTTCAGGTGACAGCGCGATGCAGGCGAAGTTTAACCAACCCATTCAGGATATCTACGATGATTAAAACTATACGCGACATAATCGGCGAGAACCGGGAACCCTTTTCTGTAGACCTCAATCTTTCCCTCCAAAAGGCCATTGAGTATATGCGTGAAATGGATATACGTGCCGTTGCCGTCTGCGACAAGAAGGATGTCGTGGGCGTTTTCTCGGAGCGGGATGTATTGCGCAACGTGGTTCTTGAGGAACTCGATCTGACCGATATTCCGGTGCGAGACATCATGAGTAGCCCTGCCTATTGGATTTCCATGGATGAGCGCTGCGACGTAGCCAAGGCGATTATGGTCAAGAAGCGCTGCGGCCACCTGGTGGTATTGGACGAAGCCCGTACGTTTCGTGGTTTTGTTTCATCGCAAGAACTTCTGGAATCGGATCTTGTGGAATCTCGCAATCTCGTAGGCAAACTGAACGATGAGTATTTTGCCCACAACTTGGATACGACTTCTTGAGGCACAGAAAAAGCCCGGGACCCGTTGCAATCGACGACCATGACGCCCCAGGTACGAGAACCTGCGCGGTAGAAACGCGGCACCTGCTGAAAACTGCGCTGTGATGCTTTAGTTTCGTTTCGATCTATTTGCCCATAATTTACCTTGTCTGTCCCTCAAATAGACCTGAGTTTGAGATACTTTTCTGGAAGCGGGAGTGAAAAAAATCTCTCCAGTTTTTCAGTCTTTCTTTCACTCAGGAGTGTATTATGTTAAAGAGAATTTCAGCCGCATTAGTCGTAGTCGCCGCAGTCGGTTTCAGCGCCCCATCCAGCGCAATAACCACCAACGGCGACTGGTCAGACTGGTTTAACTACGATGGCGACGCCAGTGTCGGTAAGACTTGGGACGAGACGAAAGTTGATTTGGTAGATTCGAATATTCGATTTCTTAACGATGAAGAAGGTCCGACCCCGGGCTTCGGCGGCCAGACCTACGACATCGAACAGATCTTCTACTTCTATGAAGATAATGGTGCTGGATTTACCGGTGGCCGTCTTCACATCGGGCTTGTAACCGGTTTCCCTGCAGCGGGCGTGCCTTCCGACAATCTCTACTCCGGCGACATGTTTGTTGACTTTGGTGGCGAGGGTAACTTTGACGTTGCCATAGCTACCAGCACAGCAACATCGATTGGTCACTTGGGTAAAGGCGACCTCGGCACCCTCACCCCGGATGCCGATTTCTTCGGTCAGGCTTGGGCCTATGACGGCAGCAAGTCTTTGGAGCAGGACGTAATCCTCAACCAGTACGTCGCTTCCAGCCCCTATCGCCTGTCCCGTAAGGACCTTGGCAGCACCACGGACATCACGAATAGCGCGAATGTCGAAGTTGCCTGGGGCGGCATGGGTTACCACAACTTCCTCGAAATTGCCTTGGACGTCGATGGCAGTATCGAAGAATTGCTTACGGGTGCTGGTGGTCTTGGTCTCCACTGGACGATGGAATGCGGTAACGACGTGATTAACGTTTCCGACAGCACGCCTTTCGTACCTGGGTCCCCCAATCGGAATGCGCCTCCTGTTCCCGAACCATCCACCCTCGCACTCCTCGGAATGGGCCTCATCGGCGGGGCACTCCGCAAGAAGTTTACAGCCTGACCCGCGTAACGAATGAACCACAATTGAATTTTCAGATTTAAATAGTGAGGCAGCCCGGCCCAGACCAGGCTGCCTTCACTTTTTATAGAAGCCCGAAAAAATAATTCAGGCCCTGTCTGCCGATGGCGTGCCAAAAGAAGAAACAGGTATGATGTGTTTTCTGGTATGTGTCAATGTGTCCGGCACATGATTTACAGGGAGTAACGTATGATTGATAGCAGTTTGTGGCCCCATAGGGCATGCAGTCGAAAGATAGCGCGAGGTATTCTGGCCCTTTCAAGCGTCGCGTGGGCCCTGGTGGCGACCTCCGAATCTTTTACCCGTAGAGAACCATCGGTACCGCCGATCCCCGCAAAGAATCTCATACCCAACAGCAGCTTCGAACTGGGCGCGGACCACTGGTCATCGCTGGGAAAACATACGGTAAGTGGCGGTGACTTATGCGGCCTCTATGGTGTCATTCAAGCCGGTGGTGCCCAGGAGGGCGATCATTGCCTCCGCATCGAACTCGGGCCCGGAAAAACGCCCGTGACCCATTCTGATTATACCCTGGGCGCTTCGGCGACGGTTGTCCAGTCGGCCCCCAGAGCGGCCACCCTCGGCTGGATGACCGTGGAGCCGGGAAGGTCCTACACCCTTTCGGCATGGCTCCGTGCCGACCGGGACGATGTGCCTGCCGATTTGGTCTTTCGATTTGGTGGCGATGTAAACTCGGGCACCGGACCCAATACGCATATAAAGGTTCTATCGCTTACACCAACCTGGACCCGCTATGCATTCACCATGGTTGCGGAACATCCCGATGTATACGTGGCGGTTGGCCCCAATCTACTCGCCACCACCGAGGATTCCGCCACGGTATGGCTGGACGCGGTACAGCTGGAGGCCACACCGGAATCAACGGCGGGTGACGTGCATGTCGAAGCCACGCCCTATGCGTCACGAGAGCTCGTGGAAATTGGCATCAATACGAAGCACTACGGCAACCTCTTTGACCACAAAGACCTCACGGGGTTTGAGGTAGTTGGCCTCAACGGAACGACGACGTCCACAAGCGTGGAATTGCGTGTCGAACTCGAAGACTACTTCGGTGAGCGCGGCCCCATGTCTTCCCATCGTCTGGAGATTCCCGCCCAGTCACGAAGCTCAACCTTTCTTCCCCTGGCGATACCCGGCACGGGCTATTACCGAGCCCACCTTTCGTGGAATGCCGCAGGCGTCTTGCACACCCGGACGATAAAATTCTCGGTGGTGGACACCTATCGCTGGGACGATTCTGCCTTCGGCCTCAATCATGTTCCGACGACCGCTGAAGCCTGCGCCCAATTGCGTAAGGGAGGGGTTGCCTGGGCGCGGGACTGGTCCATGAAATGGGACGCGGTGGAGGCCACCGAAGGCAGCTATGACTTTTCCGAAATTGACCGACAGGTGAATCGAATCAAAGCCACCGGCATGCATCCGCTACCGCTGCTTCCCCCCCAGCCTTCCGCCGCGTGGGCCTCTGAAGCCCCGCTGGGCGATCTTCCCGTCGTGGAGCGAACGGCCTATGCCCCAACGGCAGATAAGCGCGCGCAGCTCAATCAATTCATCGCCGCCACGGTAACGCGCTATAAGGACCGCGTGGAGTACTGGGAATTCCTTAACGAGCCGCTGTGGGTACCCTGGTATTGCCTCCCCACCAGCGCGGGCTACGATGTCGATACCTATATCGACCTGTTGAAGGGTGCCTTCGCCGCAATGAAAGGTGCGGACCCGGATTGTCTGGTGCTCGGTGGCCTCTCCATCATGGCGCGGAGCACCCTGGGAGACGAATTTATCGAGAAGGGTGGTCTGGACTATGTAGATATCTACAATCTACATCCCTACCCCGAAGGAGACGGTCCAGAAGCCTTTGTGCCCTGGATGGCCCGCATCCAGGCCACCATGGACGCCCACGGTGGTCGCAAGCCCATCTGGGCCACGGAGCTGAGCTATTGGGGCACCGACGACAAACCCTGGTCACCCTGGGCACCGCCCAATTCGGGTCACTGGTCGGCCAACCGTCAGCAAGCCTCCGAACGGGAAGCCGCCGATTACAACATACGGCAGTCGGTGATATTGCTGGCCCATGGCGTCGAAAAAATATTCTGGCATTCCGGCCTCGAAGGCGAGGTCAATGTGGGCGTGAATGACCTGGAAAACCCACTCCTCGACCCGGAGGCTATACCGCAAAAGTTTTTTGTGGCCCAGGCGGCCCTGGCTAATTTTCTCGGACCCAAGCCGGCATTCGTCGCTCCCCTCAAGAAAGCGGAGAAAATAGACGACCACGACACGTCCAAAATTCACGGCTACGCCTTTGATGGACCGGAAGGAGCCGTACTCATTGTCTGGTCACCCGGGGTGCTCAACAAGGGGCAATTCGGCAAGGATGGCGTGGTGCACTTGGGCGAATCACCGGTGTACCTGGTTTCATCCACACTGGACGCTGAATCACTGGCCCAGGCAGGCGCCTTGGGATACAGCAACGCGTACAACGGCTGGACAATCACGATTCCAGAGAACACGTCAGCGTACACCGTCGTGGGCTCCCCCATTCGGGAATAGAAGGCTGCAGCACGATTTCCCAGAAGTACGCTGAGGAGTCCGCGGGGCCCTATCCTGTCCAACCGGCACCGTCCCAATGCCTTGTCCCGCGAAACACGTAAACCTATAACACAGGCATACTTGTAGATAGGGCATGAATCGAGTGCTACGGCCCACCGACTGGTCCCCATGGATTATCGGTATGCTTAGACGAAAAAAGGGTTATCGCGAATTTTCGCGATAACCCTGTATTTATAATGGTGAACGGGCTGGGGCTCGAACCCAGGACCACCGGATTAAAAGTCCGTGGGAAGACTGGTATCCTATTGTCACCCGAACGCCATAACCGCTGTAAATAAAGGCCCAAAACAATCACAATGTCTCCCCTTGTTGCCTGTGATATACTTACGTTGGACTTAATATGGACTTAAATGGGGAGATTCGACCATGAAAAAAGCGATTACAGACCGGGTATTGAAATCATTAAAGCCGTTAGCGACCGCCTATGAGGTGAGAGACCAAGACCTGGGCGGCTATTTGGCACGCGTCCAGCCATCCGGGCTCATTGTTTTCTATTGTGAATATCGAAACGAGGCGGGGAAGCGCAATCGCATCAAGCTGGGCAGGTATCCGGCACTATCGGCCCCACGGGCGCGCGAAGCGGCGCGGGCGCTACTTGCGGGCGTATCCTTGGGCGCGGACCCAGCGGCAGAACGGCGACAAGCCCGTGACACCGTTGCAAGCCTCACCCTTCGAGAATACATAGACGGCCCCTATAGGGCGTGGGCCGAGTCCAATCTAAAAAGCCACAAGCAAACACTATCCCGCCTATTCTACGGCTTCGAGACGCTACTAGATCGGAATCTCGACAGCCTGACAGCGTTCGACTTCGAGAAAAACCGGCAGGCCCGTTTGAAGTCCAAGCCCAAGAGCAAGGGCAAGCGGTCATCACCCACGGGCGCTACCATTAACCGGGACGCGGCGCACCTGCGCGCGGCGTTCACCCGTGCCATGAAGTGGGGGTATATGGCGGTGAATCCCCTCACAGGTATTACCAAGTCCGTGGAAGATCGCAACGCGAAAATACGCGCCCTTACCGATGATGAAGAGGTGAGCATTCTGGCCGAATTTCAGGCCCGGCGGGATGCCAAAATCGCGCTACTACGGCGGCAGGAGCTGAAGAGAAAGCGGCAACTGCCGAAGGTGCCCCGATATGTGACGTTTTTGGAACCTGCATTTATCGTGTCGGTTGACTGCGGCGTACGGCGCGGTGAATTACTCGGCTTGCTATGGAAAGACGTGGACTTTGACGGGCGCGCAATCACCGTGCAGGGCGCGGGCTCGAAGTCTTCACAGTCACGCATGATCCCCCTGTCTACCCGAGCGCATATGACCCTCGCCAAATGGAAGACGCTGACACGCGGGCAAGGGCGCGTATTCCCCAAGGCCACGGCAGACGGCCTTAAGGCGCAATGGAAGACCCTGCTTAGGGACACCAAAATAAAGGCCTTGCGCTGGCATGATTTGCGTCATACCTTCGGCTCACGGCTTGCACAGGCGGGCGTACCTGTCACGACGATACAGCGGCTCATGGGCCATTCATCGATTGTGACCACGCAGAGATACTTACACGTGTCCGCCGAAGATGCCCGGCGCGGGATAGAAATGCTGGAAAAAGCAGCAGGGGATAGAGCATGAAGCGCAAAGCAAAATAGAATCAAGTCTTGCCGGGGCTAGGGTAGCTCCCGAAAGCCTGTTTCCGTACAGGTTGCCCCCGGCTTCATTTAACGGAGTTTATGAACGGAGATAAACAGATGGATAACTGGTCACATCAACAGCGGCGATGGTTTAAAGATTTTATCAAACACGACTGTATGAACTTCGCGATTCGCGACATGGTCAACGGAACAGACAGTCTAAATCTTCCCGAGGGTTGGGAAGAACGCGAATTGTTGACGCACGCTCTAAACCTCAATTGGGCGTTGACAGACGCAGGATATGAGTACACGAAAGAGCACAATGTCAGGGCGACGGGTGCCACAGTTGTGGCTCTGGGGATTGCAGAGAAAGTCCCCGCTTGCGACATACAGAAAAAGATACTTCGATTTATGAATAACGAGGGATTTGACACCGACGTTAATACGATAGCCAAGGGCGATATCTGTAACAAACTTTCGATTGACGATGAGGTGGGCAAGAATGCGATCAGGGCACTCCGCGACTTAGATCTAGTCAAACCACACGGCAACCACCCCCGACTAAAGTACTATCTTTCAGTAGAGGGCCGCAGAGTGGCCTCCTACATTAAATTGGAATCCTAATCGAATTCCAATTACCCCCCATTAGCCCCTGATAAACGGCCCTAAAACCCGTAAACTTCCAATAGTGATGGCTGGAATTAGCCAGCTATAACGGGAGTTTTTTTATGAATATCTTATGTGAAGATCGCGGATTAACTGAAATCGAGGCGGGGGAATTTCTTGGGCTCCACCCTGCGACACTGCGGAAAATGCGCTGTATCGGGAATCGCCCCGGCTTATTGCCCTGCCCGCCATACTACAAATTCGGCAAGGCGATCCGGTATAGCCTCTTTGAATTGCAGGACTATCGGGCAGCACACCGCGTGACTGACGGGGGCGAAGCTGCATGACCTGCCCCAACGAAGCGACCCCCGACGCGGTAGGACGCGGCGAGGGCCGAGCAAAACATTTACTCCAAAAAAATGATAGCACGCGTGACCTTATTAAGCAAATCGGAAATATCGCCGATTTGATTATATCGGCAGCGGCGCAGCGGCCCGGCCCTGAGACGAACGCTATCCTTGCCCGCGTCAACACCGACGCATGGTTCTGGACGGAACCCGAGCAGCTGGCTTGCTCCACGGTGGAGCTTGTAGGGCGGAATCCAGGAACAGAAGCGGCACTGCCTGAAATTCTCCAAAAATACGGGCACGATGGCGACCCGTTGCGGCTCGAAGAATACGTGTCTGACTTCAACCGACTGTCGGCAGAGCATCGGCGCGAAAGCGACCTGTTCGAGAGTTCTCCCGAAGACTTCGCGGCGCTGCGCTGCACCGACGTTGCCAACGGCGCGCGGTTCGAAGAGCAGTTCACAGGCGTGGCGCTCCATTCGGCATCGCTCGGCCCCATGGTCTACGATTCCACCCGATGGGCACCTGACCCCAAGGCTATGCGGGAATTGGCGAAGAAGATTCCTGATTGTATTCGGGCAGAAATCAAAGCCATCGTGCTCAAGATGGATACGACCGATGGCGACAGCCTGAAGCGGCTCGAAGAACATTCGAAGGCGCTGCGGAAATGGGCTAAAACTTCTGCATCTTCGAAGGGAATCGACAATACCACCCGTGAGGCCAGTTCGACACCGGGTATAAACGCCGACCACATCGAATTCGACAGCAACCCGGCGCTATTGAATTGCCCGAATGCGCGCATTGACCTCAGGACCGGCCAGACTGGCCCGCACAGGCCATACGACTACGCGACGCAGGTCTGCCCCACAGAATACGACCCAGACGCCACCTGCCCCCGATGGGACCAATTCCTGAAAGAAATATTTCAAGGCGATACCGAGCTAATCGAATATGTGCGGCGCGCCCTTGGCTATTCGCTGAGCGGCGATACGAGCTGGCAATGCTGGTTTCTGTTGCACGGCTGCGGCGAGAATGGCAAATCCCGTTTCGTGGCAGTCTTGCGCAACATATTGGGCGCGGACTATTGCTCCGAAATCGACCCCGAGGAATTGTGTGCGCAGCCATGGGCCCGACACAGCACCGAGCGGGCGGCGCTCCGTGGTGTGCGTTACCTGACATCCGAGGAAACCAAGTCAGAGCGGGAAATCAACGAGACCTTTATCAAATCCTTGACCGGCGAAGGGCGATTGCGCGCGCGGTTCATGCGACAGGATTCGTTCGAATTTTCCCCGGTCCTGAAGCTGTGGCTATCGACGAACAACAGGCCTGTTGTCAAAGACAATTCACACGGATTTTGGCGGCGGGTGCGGTTGATACCGTTTGAAGCAAATTTCAGCAACTCACCCAATCGTGATCCGTTTCTTGACCAGAAACTGAAGGCAGAGGCCCCTGGCATCCTCGCCCAGCTGGTGAAGTATGCGGGAATCGCCTTTCGGGAAGGTGAAGGTGTCCCCCCGGCCCGCATGGTCGAAGCGCAATCGGAATACCGGGCAGATAACGACGAAATTGGCGAATGGCTGAAAGAGCACACAACCGACGCTTTCAAGAGCAACACAGTCGGAAAGCGCTTTCTATATGACAACTACGCACTGAGCGCACCCGGAGAAAAAGAGGCTTTTAATGCATTTAATCGGAAACTCAAGGCGCGCGGGATAGCTGATAAGCGTGAAAAGATGGGGTATGTATGGGTCGGCTTAACCCTGAAATCGGCTTAGCGGTGTACCTTGGTGTACCTATTAAAGCATCACTCCGCGAGAAATTCATTTTCCTTAAGGGAGATACTATTTTTGGTACACCGTAGTACACCAATCACGAAATTACCACATTGGAAAGGCTCCAAATCATGAAATTCTGGCAAGTTCTCCACCGATTTCCAACCTTAACCGCAGCAGGATTCACAGACCCGGCAGACCCCAACTTTGCCAAGTGGCGTGCCGAGCTGACGACCCGGCCCGATGACATCGAAGCCGCTCAGCAGTGGGTGTCACAGTTCCCGAAATCCACGACGGCACGGCTATCCAGCTATCACGCAAAACACATCCTCGAATACGACACCGGGCGCTACGTCGACGAAGGCTCATTTATCGTGGGCGCGATTCTGGCGGGCTTCACGCCGGGCACCTCGGCACACGGCCCGGTCGGCTTCCTGAACGTCGACAGGCGCGCACTGAATCGATACATCAAATCGAAACCGGCGCTGGCCCTGCTGGGGCTTGCGGCCTAACCATCACCAACCAAAGAGGAAAAACCATGAGCGTAAAAAAACACCAAGCCCAACTATCCCGAGCAACCGCCGAACTGGTGGACCTGCAAACCCGCAGGACCGCAGCACAGCAGGCATGGACGGCGGCTATCGTTGCCGATGACCCGAAGGCCGAGGCGAAGACGGCCAAGGCGCTGGCGGACATCGACGCAGCCCTTAGCCTGGCCGAGTCCAAGATCGCCGTCGTGCGGCGCTGCCTGCACGATGCCGAGGTCGCAGCAATTCCAGACCGTGCGGCCAAGGCGCTATCTGAGTACACAAAGCTGGCAGGCGAGGCTACGGAATTGGCCCGTGGCGTCATGGAGCACTGGCAGGAAGGGTACGACAAGGCGCAGCGCATCCGTGAGCTTGACGGCCAATGTGGGGCCATTGCTGGCGAATTCCACGAACATACCCGCGAATTGGGCGACCCTACCACGCTGACCGGCGCACGATTCCCCGTGGCGCTGGCCGAGCTCGGGAGACTCTACGGAAATTTCGAGAAATTCGGGCCGAAGTGGCAGCCATCCATCGATACGTTGCTGCCGACCAGGCGGGCGCGGCCCGTCGAACCTGTCGAACCTGAAACCGTGACCGAACCCGCAGAGGACACCGCAGCATGACCATGAACGACTTCATTCGAGGCAACCCGGCGGCGGCTGAGCAGACTCCATGCGACCCGGGAGAAGCAGAATTCTTTGAGCGTGCCCGCGCATTTGGCTGCACGAATCCGAGGGCGATGCGAACACTTGCCACGGCTTCGGAGGGCTGGACATTCGAAAGCCTTCGCGCGGAATGCCCCGAGTTTTTTACTGAATTCCCGAACGCCAATGCGGGCCAAGGCGCTGGCCAGAAGTTCGGGACTGACCAAATCGATATGAACGCCCTGTTGCGCAAAGCAGCAGCTGAGCAACGTTGTTTTTTCTAAACCAACCACAAGGAATCTATCATCATGAAAAGAAACACCCGCGAACGAATCGCAGTAATGCCACCCATGGACGATGGCAGAAACTCACGTTTCCACAGCATGAGCGGCGAAAGCCTCATGCGCCTTCACCTCGGCATGAGCAATGCCGAGATTCAGCGCGTCAACGAGATTGCGGCACAGACTGCCCGCGATTCGATTGTCGTGCTTTGCGAAATAAAGCAGTTTGCCAACGTAACGCAGATCCCCGGCTGGCAGTGGGTGCCCGTTGCCGGTAGTCGCGATTGACTCTGGAGTTTGAACATTGGCAACCGTAAAACGCAGTAAATCGCAGCGTGAAGCCGACCTGCCCGAGATTGCCCGCGACTGGATTCAGGGGCACACGTTGCGGGAAATCGCGGCCCGCCTGAATGCCCGGCGCGACTACTCGCTATCGTTCCAGACCATCGCCAACGACACGAAGTGCATTCTGACCCGTTGGCGCGAATCTGCAACGACTTCGATTGGCGAGCACAAGGCCATTGAGCTGGCTCGATTGAATGAGCTGGAGCGCGAAGCATGGGCGGCATGGCGCGGCTCGAAACAACCCGCAGTTCGGGCATTGGCCGAAGACAGCTCGGGCCCGGAAGGCGGGCGGATTCGAAATCAGACTGTGACCGAAACCAAGCGAGACCCGAGGTTCCTGGCGATTATCCGGGACACAATCGCGGCCCGCGTCAAATTGCTTGGCTTGGATGGCGACTTCGCCGAACGGCTCGAAAAATTAGAAGGGAAAATCGCATCATGAAAAATCTATTTGAGCGACTACGCAGGCTCGAAAAACGAATGGTGCCCGTCGGACCGGCGGCAGTATTCGTCATGGCACCGCCACCCGGCATCGTGGGCAAGAACGTGGACCTCACCCAGTTTTCACCGGCCAGCAATGGGCGGCCCGGCTGTCTGGTGGAATTCCGCAGACCATGACGCTATCCTGTCGGCATGGCAAAGCACGAAGAACTTGAACCGCTCATGACCTGTTCAGCCGTTGCCAAGGCGGCAGGCGTTGGGCGTGAGACGATCCGCCGGATGGCCGATGCTGGGAAAATCCCGTACAGCAGGCCAACCGGCGGCCATCGTCGCTACCTACTGTCACAGGTTCATGCGGCGCTAACCAAGCCCGTGACCGATGCCGAAGAGCGTTGTTATCGGATGGCACGTGAGGCAAGAAAAATAGAAGCAGAAATGGCAGCAGCAGAACGCAGAAAACGCAAGTCTTGACAAGTCACCCGCTCCGGCGTATTCTACTAGCGGTCAACCGGACCATTTTTAAACTAAGCGGCCCCCGAAGGTGCGACAACACCAACGAGGGCCTAAGACTCGAATGCAGATGAGTGCAAACGAATCGTCACCGTAGTATACCCCCAAGTGGGGGGTATATTCACCCGCACCCGCCTGCATTCTCAATCAGGAGAATGCACCCATGAATATCAGCACCACCCTCGAATGCCAAGACCTCGAAGATCTCTTTATCCAGCATCTTGCGGAGCAAAGCCACCACTTCGGCGATATAGACGAATACGTCCG
>CAXBPH010000190.1:0-13872 GCA_963977445.1 uncultured bacterium
CACCTGCACCTTCACCTTACCTTCACCTTCACCTTCACCTTCTCCTTCTCCTTCACCTTCACCTTCACCTTCACCTTCACCTTCACCACCGGACTCCACGAATCCCAGCTTTACCAGAAATCCATCGGTGTTTCCATCGGGTGCGGTCAGGTTCGCTTCGCCCACACCCGGATCAAAGTCGACTGTTAGCTCGAAAGTACCCGCCACAAATACATTGTGCGCTGCATCCACAACGATAGACTCGCCTTGGTCAAATCCCGCGCCGGGGAATTGTTTCCCCCAGACAAAATCTCCATCGACGTCAAGGCGGGACACAAAAATATCGGTAACCCCCGCCGTGGTCACATTTGCCTCGCCCGCACCGGGGTCGAGATCGATAGTCCCCTGGAAGTAGCCGGTGGTGTACACACTGCCTTCCCCGCCAACAGCGATGGCAAGTCCCGTGTCGCGGCTGTTGCCGCCCAGGGAGCGAGCCCAGACATGATTCCCTGCGGAATCCAATTTTGAAATGAAGACGCTGTCGGAAAGGGAGAATATTTCGTCCGTTCCCGCGCCGGGATCAAAGTCTACGGTTCCCGAATAGAAGCCCGTGGTGTATACATTGCCGGCGCTGTCCGCAGCAATGGCCTCGCCCTGCTCGATACCCGTGCCACCCATCTGCCGGGCCCATACGAGTTCACCATCCGAATTGAGTTTGGCGGCAAAAATATCCGTCACACCAAAACTGGTCAGGAGGAATTCGCCCTCGCTGGAGTCAAAGTCCACCGTATCTTCAAAACGCCCCACGATACAGGCATTGTCCATGCCATCGACCGCCAATCCGAAGCCCTCTTCCCGACCACTACCGCTAAAGGAAGTCGCCCAGGCAAAATTTCCATCGGCATCGAGCTTAAATACGAACGCATCGGCATCACCATTGCTGGTGATGTTGTTGAACTCGTCGCTGGGATCAAAATCCAACGTTCCGCGAAAATATCCCGTGCTGTAGACCGCCCCGGTACTATCAACATCCATGCCTTCCAGATTATCGGTAAAGGAATTCCCGATAGCTCGGGCCCAGATAAAATCGCCCGATGGGTCCAGCTTTAAGACAAAAATATCTGAACTACCCCGCCCCGGTAGTTGAGACACACCCTCCCCCGGGTCAAAGTCTACGGTACCCGTAAAGGTTCCACCCACATAGATGTTTCCGGTAGCATCCAATCTTATTTCGTTTACTTCGTCTTTTACGGTACCACCGAAGGTGCGCGACCAGACCAGTGCCCCCGTGTCATCCAGTTTCACAACGAAGATGTCGTCCGATCCGGCACTGGTAACTTCGGAAGTCCCCAAACCCGGATCCAAATCGACGGTCCCTCGGAATTGCCCCGTCACATAGGTGTTCCCATTGTCGTCCACCGCCACCCCAAATGCCTGGTTGTCTTCGGCCCCGCTGAAGGCCGCCGCATAATCCAGCGCGACATCCTGCGCCGTCGTGGCCCCCGGGAAGAGCGATACTCCCAGCAACAAAAACAAAACACCGCTACTTTTTTGAATCATACCCATGAATAGCTCCTGAAAATGTTCTCAGCGACGCGTGATGCGGCCGCGCACAAGTCAGAATCGAAACACCCATAAAAATCACGTGCATATCCTGAGATACCCATGAATCCTATACGAGCTACCCGGTGTCATACAAATGCGTTATAGAAAGGTGTGTCGATGGGACGATAGCGTTCAACTTCTCCCGCGCCTCACTGCCCTCCTTCGAGCAATTTATTGTCCAACACGGCTGCAGCCAGCGTTTCACCCACCAATCGATTACCCGCCGGTGTATAGTGAAAGGCGGAACGGCGCCACACCAGTAGTTCATCCAGGTGTTTGTTGAACGCCTCGGCCGGGCAACAGACGGGCATACCGCTGCCTATTATCTCGGGCCATTCGGAAATACCCGGACGATAGCCACCGGCTTCACTGCCTTGGGGAATATCCAAGAGCAAAAAGGTGGCCCCCGATGCCGTAGCTTCGCGACGAATCTCGGTCAACAGCGCAATCGTCAGCTTTTCCGCATTGGTTCGGGGCTTGGACGACGCAGTCTCTGGCGTGGGCGATGGTTCTGTGGCTGGTTCCGGGGGGCCGCCGCGGTAAGTTACCATCATTCCTTGCACAAGTCGGGATGCCGTATCTCGTCCAAAGACATACAGATGGGATGAAGAGGATACCCACCGATAGAGTGCGTAACTGTTCAATTTCTCCCTGACCTTGACCGAAGGCAAGTAGGTCTTGTTTGCGGGCTCTAATACACCCTCCTTAAGTCGAAACAAGTTGGACCGAACATTGTCACTTATATCGGTAATATGCCAGGCAACAACGACGAGGTCGGGATCATATTTCAGGCCTTCCGCCCGCAATGCGAGGAGCTCTTCGGCGTTTCCGTGTCCCGATACACCCAGATTGATTACACGGCATGGCTGATCATTCTCCTTCAGAATTGATGCCATTTGCGCATGAAAGGTCTGGTCAAGCTTGGCGCCATAGCCCATCGTAAAGGAATCACCCAAAAAGACAACCCGCTTTTCACCGGCAGGTTTTTCATAGGGTATTTCTTCATCGCTTCGAATGCCCCGAGAGTTGATATTAAACTCGACGCGGTAGTCAGGCGTTTTGTGCACATAGTGGGCGTTGGGCGAGTTGCCCCGGATGCCGTAATCCGTAGCGCTCACATAACGTGGCATGAGCGGCAACGGAGAAAAGACCCGTATGTACACCTCGGCTGCGATGACCACGTAGACGGCCACCAACAAGACTCGAATCACTTTCTTTACAATATTCATGGATTATGTTCTCTGGAACAGGTCAAAATGCGAAGTAGATGAACTCAATCGTCTCGGTATTCCGGAGCAGCAGGATGGACAAGATGATAAATATCCAGACATTCAAACGAACAAACCAGTGCCAGCGCGCCATTGGATTCAAGGTGCCGGTGTACCATTGAATAATCTGAAAGAGTATCAGGAACCAACCATAGAACAGGAAGTCTTGTGCAAGCTCAATGGTATGGGCATCCCATCCGAAATTCAGGAAAATGGACTGTAGAAAGAGCCCGATGGTCGTCACGTTTCTGGCACGAAAAATCAGCCATCCGATGCACACAAACTGAAACATGACCAACCCTTTGGCAAGGGTCAGCCAGTACGGAGCCTTAACCAGTTCCTTGGGCGCACTGAAAAACCGATAGACCACGAGGAGGGCACCTTGGTAGGCACCCCACAAGACGAAGGTCCACGCGGCTCCGTGCCAGAGCCCGCCCAGGAGCATGGTCAACATCAGGTTAACGTAGGTGCGCCGTGGTCCTTTGCGATTCCCGCCCAGCGGCACATAGAGGTAATCGCGCAGCCAACTCGAAAGACTGATGTGCCAACGTTGCCAGAATGCCGAAGGGGACGTGGAAAAGTAGGGCAAATTGAAGTTGAGCATTAAATCAAAGCCCATCAGCCGGGCTGTACCACGGGCGATATCGGAATAGCCGGAAAAGTCCGCATATATCTGGAAAGCGAAAGCATATACGGCGATCAGACAGGTGAGGCCGTCCGCGGGCACCGCCGTGGTTGTAAGGGTATCGTAGGGTTGAAAAACGCTATTGACGATCGTTGCCATATTGTCGGCAACCACCATCTTCTTGAACAGACCCCAACCAATCAGCCACATTCCGGAGCGCCAGTCTTCCCAGGAGGCACTACGGGAACGGGTGAATTGGGGTAGCAAGTGTTTGCCCCGTTCAATGGGGCCTGCGACCAGTTGGGGAAAGAACGCGACGTAGGTGGCGAAATCGAGTAGTGAATCACTCGAATCCATTTCCTTCCGATAAACATCAATGGTGTAGCTCATCGTCTGGAAGGTGTAAAAGGAGATACCGACAGGCAGGATGACTTCCAATGTCCACGGCGTAGGCGCGGTGTGAAACAGGGTCTGGAAAATATCAGACATACCCTCGGCAAAGAAATTGAAATATTTGAAGAAGCCGAGTATCCCCAAATTGGCCACCACACTGACGGTGACAAGAAACTTTCTGCGAAAGGCTTCGGGCAATGCCGCGATGCGCCCGTGAAACAGGCACGCCAATAGTGCGGCAACAGACGTCCCCACCAATACCTGCCATTTAGCCCAGGTCAGGGGCACCAGGGCCGCCCAGTCCACATCGCAGACAAGGTGGAGCCCTTCGTTATAAATGGTTATCTTGTCCCACTGCACGGTCAATAAGAAGAAGGCCGACAAGACGGCAGCGGCGGCAACCGATATTCGTTCCCGTTGTGTCATCGAACCGCGATCAATCATCCTCGCTGTGGAATAATCGATACAGGTTGAGATCACGATGAGATAGAGAAAGCGATAATCCCACCAACCGTAGAACACGTAACTCATTGCGAGCAGCATCGTATTCTGATGTTTGTAGGAACGAGCGAGCCCACGATATAGGCCCATCACGATCAAAAAGTATATAGCAAATGTCAGACTATTGAATATCATCGCTTCCCCGTAGATGCTCGTCGAGCAGTAAACGCAGCTGGGGTGTTACAAAGTTTGCGAGCGAATCATAACCCGCCCGATTCAAATGAAGATCGTCCAGGGCATAGGCAGACTTCATGCGTCCACCTTCACCAAGCACGTCATCGCAATCTACGTAGAAGACCGCCTCCCCCGACAGGGACCCCAGCCATTGGTTTAGCTCCGTCACTGCCGTTAGCGTACGATCGGACCACACGGGACGGCGGCTTAGGGGTACGTCACCAACGGGAAAGATTGACAGGAGAACGACCGTGCATTCGGCGCTCTCAAGTCGGCGGACGATTTCCTGAAGGTTACGCTTACATTCCTGAATGATGTCGTCGCCCCGGTCAGGAAAAAGGCCAATGGACTTCAAATCATTGATTCCCAGTTGGATAACGACCATGTTGGGATTCAAGTCCAGCACTTCCCGATCCAAACGTAATAACGCTTGCGCGGTCGTCTCGCCACCTGCGCCCCGGTTGACCGCCTGGAAATCCTGGTGATCCTCAAGCCCCGCCCACATTTCGATACGGGAGTCGCCAAAGAAAACAACGCGTTTTTGGCCGTCTGGGGCATCGCTCAACGACTTCAGGTTCCGTGCAAACAGGCCTGTTTTCGTGGGGTCCAGTTGAAGCTGTTGGCGCTCCTTATAGGAGCCTATTGCCTGCCGGAACAGGACCAGGTTGAGAACTGCACTTATGGCCAACCCGGTAAGGAGAATAAAGACCAGGCCCATACACCATATCTTTTTCACTATTCACCCTTCCTGGCAAAGCGACACATTCCAACCAATACCTTTGCACCCCTCCCGCCGCCGGACACGAAACCAGAATCCGACAGTACCGCCGACAATTCCAGACCCCAGACGTCTGCCCCCCAGAATCGAGCCCTATTGTCTACTTTTCCCGAGAATGATTTCAATCACTCACTGATCCCCCTGTAAACGCATGCGATGGCATTCAACCTTACGGTCATCTTAAAGAACCGCAATAAATTCACCCGCATTAAATCTCGTCCAGGGCTTTGGTCCATCTGTTGCGATAGTAAGAATATTTGTAGAGAAGTTGCCCACCGAGCCGCTGCTACCCATACCGAGAGTCCCAAAACGGACAAATTCTAGTGGTCTGAATCACCCTGATGGATCATTATTCCGGCACTTTGTATGGCATAAAGCGCGGTGAATAACTCCCCTCTTGGGAGGGGCATCTATACCCGGTTCCTACTCAATTTCACGGGACTATAAAGACCTTCACCTATCACTCAATCCACTAGATGACACGTTCACGGCAAAAAGTACGCTACCCCTTCCTCCCCATCGCCCCCTTCATTTTCCCCAGCAACTGGGAACCCGCAGGCATGCTCCCCAGGACCAACAGCACGATATCGTCGAGATACCCGATGGGCCCGAACACGCCTTCGGGCAGGAGGTCGTAGGGCATGAGAAAGTAGGCACCTGCGAGCAGCAGGATGATGTAACCCGCAAGGTTGCTGAGCATCTCGATGATATGGGCTACCGGTTGGGGCAGGTAACTCTGTTCCAGCAGGGCGGTTGCGTAGACTTTCCCCGTATCCCGGCTGTATTCCAGGAGGCCCGCGTCGGCCAGGGCGTTGAGCTCCCGGGTCACGTGGGGTGGGGTCGCGCCATCGATATTGCGGCCTCCGATATAAAATAGCACCTCCCGATCGGTCAGCGGACGCTGGCGCACTTCCAGGAGCATTTCGCGCAGGGCCGGTCGGAGGTGGAGCCGTTCTTCGACACCCCGGGGCAAATAAAGTGTCTCCCGCCAAAGGAGCATGAATCCGGAAAACCACAGGAGATAGGCGGTGATCAGTCCAAGGTCCCAGGGGTAAAGTCCATAGAGGAGGGGCAGGCTGATAAACAACAGGAAGCCCTTGTAGGATTTGTAGGCGAAGGAGGTAACCAGAACGAATGCACAGAAGAGGTACATGGGGCTGGCGCTTATCGTGGCAGCCCCGTCTCCGGCAGCCTTGCTGAGGAGGGCGATCACTTCGCCCTGGAGCGATTGGTAGAGCCGCGCGAGGGGCCAGTCCCCCTGGTTTCCGAGAACGTGGGTAAGGCCCATCAGTGCCGTCACAAAAATAACAAAGGCCGATATAACCGCAGGTATTTCGTAGAAGGACCCCAAACGCGGACGGAGCAGGAAAAGAAAGGCCACGGTAATCAACGTGAGGACGGTGGCCGGCACGACGTGGGCATGGTGCACCCAGATGCCTGATCGAAGAATGAGTTGGGAGATGGCAGAAATCATGAGGAGCCAACCGACCATATTGGTCGTCCATTCGAAGCGATGCTCGGCGACGAGTGAGGGCTCCGGGCCGTGCATCGGGCTGGAGCCGGGAAGGCTATGGGTTTTGCCTGCACTCATGGCAAATACTCGGAAATCTTCTTATTGCGCGCAAAGGTCTCGTCGAGGGTCGTAAGGCGAACGTGGAGATGGTCCTGCAGGATACCGCATTGAATGGAATCTACAATAAGGCTCTTGTCCGTGTTGCCCAGCGGATATTTTTGTCCGGTAATGAGTTCCCACGCCTTGGTGTAGGAGGCATAGGCCCCTTGGAGCTTGTCGTTGTCGTTTATCCAGCTGTAGCCCTCTTCATAGAGTTGGTCGCCATGGGTGCGGAGCTGTTCCGCCGCCTTTATCTTGTCTTCCACCGACATTTCGTGTTTTACCATGGTGGCCTCGGGCGTCGGGGCCGCCGGATCGGGGGCGAGGAAAGCGAATATGTTGATAACCAGCGCGATGGCGGCCAGCAACAGGGGCGCGAGATAGCGTTTCACACCACTATCGGCATGGGTGGCCGGGGCAGGCTCCGACGGGCGCTGTGGCAAGACATCGCCTACGGCCGTCTGGGGATCTCGGGGTTGGATTTCATTCATGAAGTGCCACTCCTTAGCTAGGCTTCCCATTGTAACGCGATGCAGGGTGCATTGTGAATTTACCGTGGCGCGGACGAACCCATACCGGACACTACCGTGTAGAATCCTTTTTTATGCGTCCGGGTTTCCCCCTGGGGCTAAAATCGATGGTCCCCCACCCAAATTCACAATTCTACATTCTTACGTATCCGTGGTATCATGGCGCATGAACAATCTCATC
The DNA here is from genome assembly GCA_963977445.1 of uncultured bacterium. Taxonomy (GTDB): domain Bacteria; phylum Hydrogenedentota; class Hydrogenedentia; order Hydrogenedentales; family JAEUWI01; genus JAEUWI01. The sequence goes on from CAXBPH010000190.1 coordinate 7,647, forward strand.
TGGTTCATAGCGGGTGGTATCGCCCTGGCAGCGGCTTTTCTGTTACAAAGCCCCTATATGGCCTTTGCGGTCTATACCTTCCTGCTACTCGTGGGGCTGGCCCACTTTTCGTCGCTGGCCTGGCTCTCGGGGTTGGACTGCACCCGCACCATCTCCACCGACACCATCCTCCAGGGCGAGGAAGTGACCGTCAAGGTGGTGGTGGAGAATAAACGGGGCTGGCCCATCCCGTGGATATTCATCGAAGACTACCACCCCAAGGACTTTCCCCGGGTCGGACAGAATAAGATGTTGGCCTTCATCATGCCGGGCCACTCGGTGACCCTGGAGTACCGACTGCGCTGTCCCCGTCGGGGCTACCACCGCATCGGGCCCCTGCTCATGGAATCGGGCGACCTCTTTGGTCTCCAGCGCCGTTTCCGCACCGGCGTCACGCAGGACTACGTGTCTGTGCTGCCCACCGTCGCCTACATCGACACCTTTAACGTGGCCACGAAGCGCCCACACGGTCCCGTGCGCCTTTCCAACCGCATCTACACCGACCCCACCCGCATCAACAGCATCCGCGAATATGTGCCCGGTGATCCGCTGAACTCAATTCATTGGAAAGCAACGGCCCGGACGGGTACGCTCCATGTGAAAACCTATGAGCCTTCGAGCGTCATCGGCGGCACCCTCATTCTCGATCTCCATGAGAACAGCTACAAGCCGGATCGCAAAGAGGAACGAATCGAGTTGGCCATCACCACCACCGCCTCCATCGCCTATCTCCTCCAGATGTCGGGCGAACAAGTCGGCATGATTACCAATGCCCGGGACGCCGCCGAGGTGGCCGAATATGATGTTGCCCGTCGGGAGACCCTGAGCCGCCAGGAAGTCGATGCGGAAGTCGATGGGGTGCTGGTCTCCACCACCATCAGTCCCCTTTGCGTAGAAACGGCCCGCAGTCCTTTTCAGATACAGCGCATCACCCAGAATCTGGCCCGCGTGTTGCCCACCGATGGACTGGATGGGCTGGGACTCGTCCTCAGCCAATATCACATGCTGCCCCGCGACGCCACCCTCATGCTCGTAGCTCCCATTATTACCGAGCGCATGGCCCACGCCCTGGGCGCCATTAAACTCTCCGGATTCAACATTACGGTATTTTTAATCCAGGACCAACGCGCTTTCGAGGAAGCGGCCCTTTTCCTGGCGCCCCATTACATTCACGTCTTTCACATCGAACACGAGCGCAGTTTACATGAGATTTCCCCCGCTAGAATCGGGTAGGCGACGACCGGCCCTGGCCAGCACGGATTTTCATTCCCTGCTGAATTCGCCTGCCCCCGACGTTCTTGACCCCGATGAAGATATTCGGGCGGACGGTACCGACTACCGCTCGCTGGTCCATCGTGATCGGGTGCCCGCCGAACGGGTGCCGCCCAAGACCCTGGCCGATGCCCTGATTGATATTTTTACCCCCCTGCTCATTTTTGTGATGGTCTATACCGTCATATTTTTTCTGTTGGATGTGCGCTACATCTACACCGCCGTCAACGACGGACCACTCCGTTTCGTGGCGCTCTTTTTTGTGGTGGGGGTAGTGGCCTGCAACCGTATTTTCGCCCGGGACAGCTCTCCCGACTCCCTGCTGCTGCCCATCGTCTTTGCCGGGGCCGTCGGTCTGTATACCCTTTCGTCGTCGACTTTTTATGACAACAGTGGCTCCTTTGCCCGTAATTTCATGAATGACGCGCCCCTCCTCGCCACAGGATTTAACATGGCCGTAATCGCCCTCATCTGGTGGGTGGTCAATCGCCTGACCCACGAGTGCTGTGTGGATGAAAACAAGACGGCCGGAGACGAAGGCATTCTCACGGGAACGGCGCGCAAATTCCAGATGGCGATGCGCCCCAACAAGGCCACTACGGCCATTGACCATCTCTATGAGAATGATTCCCACGCAGCCTTCGCGTCGGCACAGGGCAAGGAAATGATGCCCATGAACGTGCTGGAGGCCTTCGACCCCACCGAAGGCTACAAGCCGAAGAAGAAACCCGTCCCCAAGTACAATATCGACCGATCCCAGCGACTGTCCAAACGACACCCCGGCATTTCCATCCTCTACTTTTCCATACCCGTGATGGCCCTCTTTACCCTGGGCATTCGGGTCGTCCAACAGGGCGGCGAAAGCTGGGTGGCCGCCGGTCACTTTTACGCCGGCATCTATACGGTCGCGACCCTCATGCTCCTGCTGCTCACCAGTCTTGGCGGGCTGCGCCAGTATTTTCGCGCCCGCATGATTTCCATGCCGGCCTTCATGGGCTATTTCTGGTTGGGCCTCGGCATAATCATGATTGCCATGGTTATGCTGGCCGCGACCCAAATCGTGAAGCCCGACCTGCCGCCCATGGCTATCGTGGAGGAACATGAGGCGGATGCATGGGTTCGGGGCAGCACGTTCCAATTGGCTTCGACGGCAGCACGGCCCATGGAACTTCTGGAGCAGTCCCTGTTCATGGAGCGCCTGGGCCAGGTGGTCCTGGGGATTTTTGCCCTCTTCGCCCTCTATGGGCTGCTCAAACTGGCCGCGACCGGTGCCGCCTGGATGGCCCGACAACGCCATCGTTTTCCCGGTTTCGTGGTCCGCTTTTTCGACAGACTGGAGCGCTTCCTCTCCCTCATCACCAACGTGCCCAGCCTGCCTCACTTCCGATGGTCCTCTCGGATTGACCGGAGCATTGCCACGTGCACGCCCTATTCGAACTCGCTCGGTGAGACGGACTCCGGCAAGACCCTGCCCGACCACGTCACCTATGCCTACGACGCCCTCTGTGCCCTGGCCTACGACATTGGCGTTCCTCGGGAGACGGGGCAAACGCCCTTCGAATTCATTGACGCCTTCCCCCGGCCCCTTCGCCATTTGAAGAAACAGGCCCGGGAATTGACCCAACTCTATGTGCAGGCCGCCTACTCGGGGACGCCGCTGGATCCGGCAGCCGAAAATAGGGTACGCCATTTCTGGATAGCCTATGAACGTGCACGCCGACGGGTTCTACGTTAACCGGTGGCCGCTTATAGAGTTGAGTCTTACGATCCAATTTATCTACTATGCAGTGACAGACTCAGTATTAGAAGGAGGAACGAATGGAATTTCGTACTCTAGGAAATTCCGGTCTCAAGGTATCGGTACTTTCTTTCGGGGCGTGGCAGTTGGGGGATCCAGCCTATTGGGGGCCCCATGCACAAGGTCAGGCCGGGGAAACCGTACGCGTTGCCCTCGACCATGGCATCAATTTCTTTGACACCGCCGAAACCTACGGTGACGGCGAATCCGAACGGGTACTCGGCAAGGCGCTGGGGGCCGATCGGAAACGTGTCCATGTCGCCACCAAAGTCCTGCCACAGAACTGTACCGCGGACCGGTTACGTGCTTCCTGCGAAGCCAGCCTCAAACGACTTGGCACCGACTATATCGACCTCTACCAGATCCACTGGCCCTTTCGGCAGCGGCCCGTCCTGGACACCCAGGGCAAACCCCTTGCCGTGGAGCCCAATGCCATGGAGGCCTGCGAAGTATTACGCACGCTCCAGGGCGAGGGCAAGATTCGCAACATTGGCGTGTCGAATTTTGGCCGAAAAGACATGGAGGACTGGTTCTTCCAGGGCACGGCGGAGTCCAATCAAATCGGCTACAACATTGTGAGCCGCGCGGCGGAGTTTGATGTGATCCCCGCCTGCAAGACCAATCAACTGGGCGTCCTGGCCTATATGCCGCTCCTCCAGGGCCTGCTGGCCGTCAACTGGAAAACGGTGGATGACATCCCTCCCATGCGGCGGCGAACCCGACATTTTACCGGAGATCGGGACGGGGTGCGCCATGGCGGTGCGGGCTACGAAGGACTGTTCCTCGAAACCATCGCTTCACTACGGGAATTTTCGAAGGCCATCGGGGTGCCCATGGCAACCATGTGCCTGAGTTGGCTTCTGGCCCAGCCCAATGTGACCAGCGCGATCATCGGCGCACGGCGGCCAGATCAGCTGCTGCGAAATATCAGTGGGGCTACCTTGAACCTGGGTCCCGCAGGCATTGCGGAGCTGAATGAGATCTCGGGCCCCTTGAAGCTGGCTATGGGGCGCAATGCCGATTTATGGCAGGGTGAAGAAACGGGCCGTATCGCCTGATTTCCGGAAAACTCCGTAAATCAGATCGAACCCTCGCGGACGACGTGTTTATCTTCGGCGCTGGCAAGACGGGTTTCCCGGTGCTTCACCGTCGCCACGAAGACGTAGTAGAGGTAGGCGACCGGACCGGCGATAAGGAAGGTGGCAAACACCAGGCCCACGAGGACGGGGAAGAAAACCAAGCCAATCAGGGTCAGCAACAGGACGAGCAACACGCCAAGACCAGCCACCAGAATCCATTTCATATGGCGCAACTGGGTGTTGATCTCATCGAGAATTCGCTCGGTATTGTCCTGATGTTGGCTCATAGAGTCTCCTTGAAACACCTTCTTGTATCAATCCTATCGTTAGACCGGGCTAAAAGGCAAATTCCCTGTAATAAAAGTCGGGTGGCACCCAACTACAGCACCACAGGGTCGCGCTCTTCCCGCTGGATGTAGTATTCTACGCCTTCCCACGCGCCAGAAGGGCGCGGCGATCTCAAAAATCGAGATTGTGAGCTGTTCATGAACCTTCCAGAGCCTCTCCGGCAATAAACAGTCCAAGGATTTACGGTGGTGTCAGACAACCGAAAAATTATGTGTATCGGCCTCGATGGGGCAACGTGGAATATACTCCGTCCCCGCATGGCCGCCGGCCAGATGCCCAACCTGAAACGCCTCTGTGAACAGGGTGCCGTGGGTGAAATCGATTCTATCTTCCCCCCCGAGACCCCGGCCGCCTGGCCCTCCTTCATGACGGGTAAAAACCCCGGCAAGCACGGTGTCTTCGATTTCCTCGTCTATGACCCGGAAAAGAAACGGGAACGTCCCGTGAATTCCACCGCCCGCGACGGGAAGACGATCTGGGACTATCTTACCGAAGCCGGGAAGACTTCCCTGGTGCTGAACGTGCCCACGACCTATCCGGTCAAACCAATCCAGGGCAGTCTCATCAGTGGCTTCCTCACCCCCCAAGGTGTACGCGATTGGGCCTACCCGCCGGAACTGGTCACCGAATTGGAAGAGGAATATGGGCGATACCCCCATTTCTTCGAAACCATGTCTTTTGTCTGCGCCCATTCCGAAAAAAATGCGACCCTCTTCCTTGATGAACTGGAATTCATGGATCGCACGAAGTTTGAAGTCTGCGAGAAGCTTTTCGACCGCAATCAGCCCGACTTTACCATGCTGCACATCTGGGGCACGGACCGCCTCCAGCATGAACTCTGGCATTGGTTTGACGAAACCCACCCGAAATACGATCCGGCCATGGCGAAGAAATTCGGCCCACGAATTGACGCCTACTACACCATGTGTGACGAATACGTCGGTCGCCTTGCCGAAAAAGTCGGTAAAGACGGGCTTACCTTCGTTATTTCCGACCATGGCTTTGGCCCCACCCATTATTTCATCGATCTGAACAGCTGGCTCCTCCGTGAAGGGTTTATCGTCCTGAAAGATACTCCCAAGGTGCGGCTGAAGAAACTCCTGTGGGATTTGGGCGTCACCCCGCAAAACGCCACCCGTCTGGCCTATCCGCTCTTGAAATTTGCCATGAAATTGAAGGCCGAGGCCCCGGAATCCACGCTACAGAAATCCTCCGGGTCCTTGCGACTCCCTGGCATGCTGAACCTCAATAAAGACGTGGACTGGGAAAAGACCCGGGCCTATGCCCCCTTTGGCTGGAGCGGTATCTTTATCAATACGGAAGGCATTCGACCCAACGGCTCGGTGCCAGAATCTGAATATGATACGGTTCGCGTCTACAGGAATTGAAGAACCCCGACACGGGGGAACATATCGCCCATCCAATCCATCTTAAGAAAGATATGTACCACGGCCCCTATACCCCCTGGGGTCCGGACATCATGCCCCTTCCCCTGGACAAACAGCACATGCCCGTTTGTTTCTTCGGATTCCAGTCGCGAGAGCCTGTCTACAAAAACAATACCCTTTTTGGCAATCACCTCATGGAAGGTATTGTCATGGCCCACGGAAATGGTGCGCGCGTCGGTGGGGAAACCCATGGACGGCTCATCGACATGGCGCCGACCATCTTGCATCTCCTCGGACTCCCC
>CAXBPH010000191.1:0-13621 GCA_963977445.1 uncultured bacterium
AAACACAAGTCATGGCGGTCATGTGTGCGGTCATGGCAAGCTTCGCCATGGGCCTCCCCATTTCCACACCACCCAATGCCATCGCTTATGGAACGGGGCAAATCGAAAACAGGGACATGCTCCTGGTCGGCGGCATCACAGGACTCGCCGCGAGTGTATTGGTCATCTTCACCGGCCCCACGGTAATCTCATTCATACTCAATTGGGCAGCTTAAGTGCCCGCGTTGCCGCCTCGTTGCCCAACAGAATTACATGACGGCTGCCAACGCCTTCTTCAGCAATAATGGTCGTGGGTTGCTCGCCTTCCAGCAAGGCGAGCAGCCAGCGCCAATCCTGCTCTTGGACGAAACAGAACACGGGCGTAGGTTTCGCCAGATTCTCAAAGAATTCATTGACCATTATCCGCAACTCCACTTCGAAGTGCCGAACCCCATCAATATCATCGGACTCCGCGATGGCCCTATCGATGGCGCTGAGGAGGGCGGCTTGTTCGTCTGCGGATGGTTGGGCCAGGGATTTCAGGGGCACCTCCACCACCGCACGCTGAATCAGTCGCTGGGCCTTCTTTTGCAGAATAGCCTGTTCCATAAGATTGTCCGGGTTGATTTCTCCCACCAGTCCGGTAAAAACAGGTTCATGAAAATGGCGACTGTAGTAGATGTATTCCTCCCGTGAAAAACCAGCGGAATAAATCTTAATTTCAGTCCCCGCGTCGGCCAACTGCCGAATCGGTCGGCACACCTCGCGGGCCGACTTAAACTGGTCAATTTCGGGAAATATCGTGAAGACCGCCACCGTGAGCACCACCACCATCTGGGTGGCCAGCAGAGTGGGCACGCCACGTCCCCCCACCGCCTTCAGATAGACCAGACCGCCCAACCCCGCGAAACCCGCCACCGCTGCAAAGAGATAGGCGTGGAGGTTGCTACGCAACGTAATGGGCGCGTAGGGCAACGCAAGTGGCAGGGCCGCCATGAAAATCAAAAGAATCGACCACAGAATGGCACCACGCAACATCCAGGTGAAATTTTCATTCTCCCGCAACCGCGTAATGGCGACGGCAAAGAGGATCCCAATCACGGGAATGAGCGGCATAAGATAGAGTTCGCGCTTCCCGATAATAATACTGAAAAACACCAGGGCCGGGGCGACCCAGGCCCAGAGGAACCGCATAGACTGAGAATCTTTACGGTTTTTCCAGACCCAGTAGAGTATGGGCGGGCAAATAAAGGTCCAGGGCACCATGTCGATGGGCAGGGTCTTCAGGTAATACCACGGCGGTTGGGCCTTGCTGACGCCCATGAGAGCACGGCCGATGGTATTCCGAAAGAGGTTGGCACCTATCCCACTCTCCACCGCCTCCACCGCCTCCGTCGCCGATTCGGCACCGGCCAGTCGGGCCGGGATATACCAGATCAGAACAACCCCAATGGCCCCAAGAAAGCCCCAGCCCCACCGAGTCGACGCGCGTCCCGCCTTGTTCCCCCAGTAATACACAATGAGAAAGAGACCGGGAAATATTAGTGCGGGCGGCCCCTTGGCGAGGAGACCTGCAGCTACGCCTGCGTAGGCAAGGAGCAACCACTTCTTGTTCCGTTCCTCATCCCAACGCCAGAAAGCGTAGAGGGTGGTCAACATCCCCGCCGTCAGGACCATATCAATCTGACCCCGCCGGGCCTGATACCAGAAACGGAAGCAACTAATCAGTATCAGCACGGTCCACAAGGCCACCTGGCGGCCAAAGAGTCGCAGGGCCAGGGCGTAGGTGATTGCAACGACATAAACGGCACAGAGAACCGACGGAATGCGGGTGGCGACTTCATTCACCCCATCAAAAGGAATGGAACTCAGAGACATGAGCCAAAACAACAAGGGAGGCTTCTCAAAATAGGTTTCCCCATTCACCCGGGGGACCAGATAATCCCCACTCTCCACCATTTCACGGGCCACTTCGGCATAACGCGGTTCGTCGGGTGCCCAGAGGTCATAGCCCCAAATATTGGCACCAAATACCAGTAGAGCAAAGAGCAGCAGGGCATAAAATATACGGGAGTCGCGGGACATGAGGGCCTTCTTCCAGATTCGAACATTGGTGCCCCAAACCGATGGAGGTAGCTTTGCTGGGGAAAATGCCTGTTATAGTACCACCGACCGAAAAGGCCCCGCAATTAAAGCAGCACGTATTCCTGCTCAGTTCGCATTCGCCCTTTAATCTCGGTATCATATCAGCCGTAGCTAAACTAGGATTATTCGAGACGAATTCCACTTCCAGTCCCCCGGATCCGGGTCCGTTTCATAAAGTTGGAGTACCCTTCATGCCTTCACAACAACGTGTGGCCGTCATTATGGCCGGTGGTTCCGGAGAACGATTCTGGCCCGTATCCCGTCGACTCAATCCAAAACAGTTGCTTCGATTGACGAGCCCCACCGACACCATGCTCCACGAAGCGGTCAACCGCCTGTTGCCCCTCATTCCCGCCGCAGATATCTATGTGCAGACGAGCCCCGAATTGGTCCCTGCGATACGGGATGCCCAGTTGGGTATTCCCGAGGAAAACATCATCGCCGAGCCCTGTCGGCGCAATACGGCGGGCTGCCTCTCTTATGCCGCAGCCCACATGATGGCCCGCTATGGCAATAACGGAGCCAACGTGAGCATGGCCGTGGTGACGGCGGATCATCGCATCGGTGCTCCCGAAAACTTTATTGCCACCCTGCGTAAGGCGCTGGAAGCGGTAGAGTCGGAACCGGCGCTGGGCACCATCGGCATCCCCCCTACCCGCCCTGCGACGGGCTTTGGTTATGTACAGGCGGACCTGCCCGCGGGCACCGCAAACCTGGATACAGAAGCCCAGGCTTTTGCCGTGACATCCTTCAAAGAGAAGCCCCCTCAGGAAGTGGCAGAGCGGTACGTTGCGGAAGGGAATTATTTCTGGAACAGCGGCATGTTCTTCTGGAATATCGGCACCTTCGTCAGCGAATTTGAGAAGGCCGACCCCGCCTATGGAAAAGCCATCCATGCCATGGCCGCAGCAATGGCGAAGAATGACACGACGACGGTAAACGCAGTCTTCAATGACCTCAAGGGTATTTCCATCGATTACGCGCTCATGGAGAAGGCCGAACGGGTCGTCATGATCAATGCCACTTTCCCCTGGGATGATATTGGCACCTGGTCTGCCCTGGATCGTGCCGGTGAGGGCGATGAAAATGGCAATGTATTGAATGGTGACCCCGTGCTCATCGATTGCACCGGCTGTATCGTCTACAACGATGAAGGTGCTGCAAAACGTGCCGTGGCGGCCGTCGGCGTATCCGACCTGGTCATTGTGGCCACGAAGGATGCCGTGCTGGTGGTACCCAAAAACCGCACGGAAGACGTGAAGCAGGCCGTCCAGGCCCTGGGCGAACGGGGCGCGACCCAGCTTTAAACTAAATATCCAAAGATTCATCTCGGACATTTTTCAAGACATTCGGATTCCAGCTTCGAATACGCGAGCTTGGGAGCGCAGGCGGGCCGCCTGCGCTCCCAATTGTCAAAGGCTGCTTTTTGGGCGATAGTAGTCAAGCTGCCGTTGTGTTGGCCTCTTGCTGGAGCTTGCGTGCATTGTTGAAGCTGACGAACTGGATTTGATCGAGGTCAATCTTCGCCTAAATAGACTATCTACAAAAGGGCCTCTCGATGAATCAAGAGGCCCTTTTTCTGTTTAATGGGTGATTATGAAATAAGCAGGATTGGCTAAAGCGACAACGCGCCTACCAGCCCCGTTGTTTCATGGCGTCCATAGACTCCCGATCCGTAGCGCGGGGTGGGTCAACGGACAACGCCGTAATCTCACGGCGAGCCTCAAGGCTCAGTTTGTGATCGAGACAGGTCAGGGTATTGGTAAACTGCTCCAGATTACGTGCACCAAAGATGGCCGAGGTCACCAGGGGGTGACTGTTCACCCAGGCGAGGGCGAGGGCGGCCGGTGAGACGCCCTTCTCTTTCGCACTCGCGACAAATTTCTTCGTAATTTCGACATACTGGGGATTGTCGTAGCGCTGCTTATACATGGCGGCTTCATCGAGACGCCCCGTGCCGCCTTCGAGATACTTGCCCGTCAGCAGGCCCGCACCGAGGGCATTGTAGGGAACGAGACCAAAGCCTTCATAGTCCACCATGGGCATAATTTCCACTTCGACCTGGCGCTTCACGAGGCTATACATGGGCTGCACCACCGATATCGGCGCGAACCCACGGAGCTCACTCACGGCCTGAGCGCGCATCGTCTGCCAGGCTGAAAAATTGGAAACGCCCACATAGTGCACCTTTCCCTGCTCCACCAACGTATTCATGGCGGCCATAGACTCTTCAATGACCACATTTTCATCCCAATGGTGCAGGTAGACGATATCGATGTAGTCCGTCTGTAATCGCTTCAGGGATTTCTCCACCGAGCGTATCAGATTACGACGGGACATTCCTTCGTCATTCATGCCGCCGCCTGCCGGAAAAAACACCTTGGACGTAAGGATAATCTGGTCCCGATGGGGCCCGATCCAACGCCCCACAATCTCCTCTGTTTTCCCCAGATTATAGTTGTGGGCACCGTCGAAAAAATTGATTTTCGCTTCAAGGGCCGCCTCCATAAGAGATTGAGACGTCTTTTCATCGGCTTCATTGCCAAAGGTCATGGTGCCCAGACAAAGTTCAGAAACGAGCAGTCCGGTTTTTCCGAGACGATTGTATTCCATAGTCAAACTATCCTTCCGCAGTACAGGTCTTTGTTGTAAATTCGTGACTCGTATACTATCATTCAAAAACCATGCACATCACCTGTGCCCCGAAATACCGGACTGGAGCTTAATTGCCATGCGAACTATTTGCCCGTTGTGTGAGGCCACCTGTGGCGTGCGCGTCACGATGGAAGCTGGCCGCCCGAAAGCGGTGCGCGGTGACGACGCCGATCTCTTCAGTCGTGGCTACATCTGCCCCAAAGGCGTCGCGCTGGCCGAGCTCTCCGAAGATAAGGATCGCATTCGCGAACCCATGATTCGAGAAGGTTCCACATGGCGCACCGTCAGCTGGGACGAGGCCTACGCACGGGTCGACGCGGGATGGCGTCAACTCTGGGCACAACATGGCAAGGATGCCCTGGGTATCTACCTCGGCAACCCCTCCTCCCACAACACCAGTGTCCAGCTCTATGGCTTTCCCTTGTTCAAGATGCTGGGGACCCAGAACTTCTTCTCCGCAAGCACGGCAGACCAGATGCCCAAACATGTCTCTACGGGCCGTCTCTTTGGCGATGGCATGTCCATCCCCGTGCCTGATATCAATCGATGCGACTACTTGCTCATCCTGGGTGCCAACCCGGTGGAATCCAACGGCAGCCTCATGACGGCCCCCGATCTCCCCCAACGGCTACGGGCAATTCAGGAACGTGGTGGCACCCTGGTGGTCATTGACCCCCGCAAGACCAAAACAGCCAAGATGGCAGATGAGTATCACGGGATTACACCCGGCTCTGACGCCTTCTTTCTGGCGGCCATCGTGCATCAGATTTTTGCCGATAAACTAATCATCGCCGACGGGCCGATAGAGCTATGTAATGACCAGGACGTACTTCGGGAAGCGGTAGCTCTTTTCGCCCCTGAACAGGTGGCCAATCATTGTGGCATTCCAGCCGAGGTCATTATTGGAATCGCACGGGCCTTTGCCGCCTCACCAGCCGCTGCCATTCATGCGCGTATGGGCACAACAACCCAGGCCCACGGCACGATTAGCTCCTGGCTGGTAGATGTCATCCATATCCTTACGGGCAACCTGGATCGCCCCGGTGGAGCCATGTTTACCCGGGCAGCCCATGGCGGCAGCAATACAAAAGGCACCCCTGGTACAGGAAAAGGATTCAGGACGGGACGTCGGACCAGTCGTGTGCGCAACTATCCGGAAGTGATGGGCGAATACCCCTGCGGCGCGATGGCGGAAGAAATCATGACTCCCGGCCACGGTCAGATTCGGGGCATGTTTACGGCCTGTGGCAATCCAGTCCTCAGCACCCCCGACGGCGCGCGACTGGATGAGGCGCTGGCTTCTCTGGAGTTCATGGTCAGTTTTGATATCTATCTGAATGAAACCACCCGGCACGCCCACGTTATCCTCCCCGACGTAAGCCCGCTGGAACGTCCACACTACGACCTGATTTTCAGCCAGTTGGCCATCCACAACTATGCGCGCTATGCCCCACCGGTAATGGAACCAACGGACCGGCCCGCTGGCTGGGAAATCTTGCTCAAGCTTATTGGAATTGCCGCCGGGTTGGGTCCGGATGCGGATATCGACGCATTGGATGAGCAGGGTCTCCGGCAGCAAATTGAACGGGAGCAACGCCAGCCCCATTCCACGATTGCCCACCTCGATGTTGCATATATCATGGAGAAACTGGCCCATCGGCGTGGTCCGGAAAAACACCTCGATTTTCTTCTACGTAGTGGTCCCTATGGGGATGGCTTCGATGAAAACAGCGGCGGACTTTCGCTGGCAGACCTGGAAGCTTCGCCCGAGGGTATCGACCTCGGCCACCTTGCTCCCCGCTTGCCGGAGATTCTGCGGACGCCCTCTGGAAAGATCGAACTTGCACCATCCCTCTTCGTCGACGAGCTGCAGGTTTTGTCTGAAGAACTGGCAACCGAACCCGCGAATGAATCCTTGCTCCTGATCGGACGTCGACAGTTGCGCTCCAACAACTCCTGGATGCACAACGTCCCCAGTCTGGTGCGCGGAAAGGACCGCTGCACCCTGCTCATTCACCCCGACACCGCGCGAAAACAATCTCTATCCGATGGCGCGCTCGTTTGTGTTGCCACAGCAACGGGGCAGATTAATCTCCCCGTAGAATATACGGTCGACATCATGCCGAACATTGTCAGCATCCCCCACGGCTGGGGACATGTGCTGGAGGGCGTCAACATGGGTGTGGCCACCAAACATGCCGGTGCCAACGTCAATATTCTGGTCGACCCGACACGTCACGACCATTTTTCCGGGAATGCCGTTCTCAATGGCATCCCCGTTACCCTTTCGCTGGCAGAATCGAGGGCGGCATCACCCGCGAGGTGATCGTAACTATGGGGCACGCCATGGAGCGCGGCTATCAGGTCGAAGACTATCAATCGGCACTCACCTTTGTTGCGCGAGAAGATCGCGACACGGTATTGCCCGAACAAGTCGTGCAGCAATTCTGGTATGACTTCAGTCCCGCAGCGGGCGCTTTGGAAACTCTCGAAGGACATCGTCTGGAAGTCCTTTCACCCGGTTGGTGGAATCACTGCGCGGGACCCGACTTCCAAGGTGCCCAGCTCAAGTTCAACGGAACCCTTTTTACGGGCGACGTTGAAATACATCTTGACCAACAGTGCTGGCGACAGCATGGCCACGATGGAGATCCCCGCTACGACGAGGTGTTACTCCATGTTGTCCTCAACCCACCAAGCAATCCTGATGCCCTAATCCAAACCGCATCCGGCCGTATCCTCCCCCATCTCGTCCTCGATTCTTTGTGCGCCATAGAACGGGGTGGATTACGCCCCCTGGAAGATGTGGAGAATCACCCCGACCTGGCACCCCGGTGCCACGGGAGCTGCAATCGCTTCGTTGCCGAAAACCGACCGGAGGTACTGACGGATTTTCTTCGTCTCTCCGGGGATTGGCGGCTCTTGAACAAAACCCGCTATGCACAAGCACGCATTGCGGCAGTCGGTGCCAACCAGGCCGCTTACGAACTCATTGCGCGGGCCCTGGGCTATCGGAATTACGCAGACATCTTCGAACGGATTGCACGGGCTCTTCCCTATGAACGGGCCATTCAGCTGGGTCGCCAGGAGCCCTTCCTACTGGAAGCCGCCCTGCTTCACCTGGCGGGCTTGCTGCCCACAGACGAGGTGATCATAGAATCGCTCCCTGCGCATGGGCAACGGCTGGTGGGACTGCGAGAAAAGCATTTTTCCCAGATGCAATCACTCGATATCAGGTGGACTTACAACGGCGTGCGGCCCAACAATTATCCGGGCCGACGACTAGCGGGGCTCGCGGCGCTGGTCGGTCGTGTGGCCCGCAACGGGCTGATCGAAGACCTTGACCGCATCTGGAAGCTCGAAGAGGACCCACTGGCGCAACGACGGGCCTTTGAATCGCTATTTCCCGGCACCATGGGATTCTGGGCGCGACACTACCAATTGGACCGACCGGCCATGTCCGTTTCGACGGCGCCCGTCGGCACAGGACGGGTTCGATCCATCATCGGGAATGTCATGGTACCCATTGCCCTCGCCAGGGCCCGGGATGGTGGACACCGGAGTTGGGAAGATGCAATCCAGCGGTTCTATCGGGCCCTCCCCATGGAGCCGGACAACCAGATCTACAAGCGTATGCTCCCCCGTATTCTGGGCGATCATGCCATGCGCTTTAATTTTCGCACCCAGCAGGGCGTGCTCCAACTCCACGAAGACTGGTGCAAGACCAACCCCAGCTGCAAAGACTGTTCGCTGCTGGCCTACCTGGAGGGACGGGACCGCACGGCCCATACCTGATTGAGCGCCGCGACTATCATGGAAAATTGCAACTGAATCTGTTGCGCCATGGGAAAGGTCCGCAAGTTAAACGCCTGGGCCAGTGCGCGCAGTGCCTCCTCCGTTCCCGCTGCCCGAGCTTCAATAAGGGCATCGCGAAAACGAAACAAAACGGGGTCATCGAGTGACGGAGGCACGTCCAACAAAAACAACGGCAATTCGCTCACCATACACAAGGGGTCATCACCCGTCGACATGGCCACCTCCATAGAACTTGGACGAAATTTGGCGGCCATTTCCAGGTCCTTCTCCCCCTCGAAAAAGGCCCGCATGGCAACACTACTCGGTGTGGTGGCAAAACCTTCACCAATCCGAGTAAAGCCTTTGGCACCGTTGCGGTCGATTTCGTGGAAACCCAGATGATGTAGTTTCGTAGCGGCGACGAGGTCTTCCGTCATGGCTTCGGCCCGGTTCGCCCAGGGCGCGTTAAGCAAATACCAGGCACCTTCTGCCCAGGCCATCCCATGAAGAGAAAAGTGAGCCACCACGGGCGCATGATGCCAGAGAAAGGGAATCGCTGCACGACATTCGGGGCGCGCAACGACGTCCTCCAAAAAACCGAATTCCACGTCGTCACCCGGGGCCTCACGAACCGCATTGCCCACGTAAGTCACAAAATCCGGATTGGCATCAAACCAGCCACGGTTGCTATCCGCGCCGTCGGGATTCATCTGCGGTGCTACCCGAAAACTGAATTTTTCTAGCAAATCCGGTGCATACTTCCGTAACAACACGGGGAGGATTTGGGCGGTCATCGGACCTACCGGTTCATCGGCGTGACACCCTGCCGTAATGGATACCACCAGCGAACCTTCGCCCATGGTGTACCCCAGGAGGGGCTGGTCTGACCGGGAAGTCCCAAAGGTAGTCACGTTGATATCCGAGATACCATCGAGAAAACCCGCCAGTGATCGGGAATCCCGAAAAGCAATTGCTTCCGGAGGCAATACACAATGGGCTACGGACTGCGCATCTACCACGGCGATACAGCTCCTCTTTGGTTTTTACGATACGGGCGGAGGCGTCAGGGTGAACCTGGCCCAACGACGGGGAGTTCTATTCGCATGATCGTACCACCATCTTTGCGGGGCTCCATCCAGATCGTACCACGATGCTCATGAACGATACCGTAGGCCACGCTCAACCCCAATCCCATGCCTTCACCCAGGGGGCGCGAACTGAAGAACGGGTCAAAAATTTTGTAGCGGATCTCTTCGGGAATCCCTGAACCACTGTCCATCATTTCAATGAATATTTTGTTTCCAGATAGCCGTGATTTGACCCAAAAATTGCGTTGCCCTGCAGGAACTTCCAATAGCGCCTGGTGAGAATTGTGCAGTAGATTCAGGAAAAGCCGCCGCATGGCCGAAGGCTGCACGTTGGTCATGGGCACATCGCGAGACAAATCGAGGTCAATTTCGACCCCGTCCACCTTCATCTGGTAGGAGCGGAGCGCTACGACCTCTTCTAACAAGGTTTCTATGTTCGCCGACTCATATTCATTGCCAAAACTGCGGGTAAAGGAGAGCATGTTGGCGATAATTTTTCCACATCGATCGGCCTCCTCGGCGATGAGGGCAATGCGTTTCTTTCGTTTCTCGTTGGTCTCCGTGGCCAATAGGAGTTCCGCGTAACCAAGTATGGCTGTCATGGGATTATTCAGCTCATGGGCAACGCCGGCGACGATATTATCCATCGCCGCCAGTTTCTCCGACTGAAAGACCTGCTTATCAATTTGACTGGTAGCATCAACCCGTTTAAGCAACGCAATATGCCGGAGCATTTCACCACCATCACGAACGAATGAAACATCGATAGATACATCGCGATTGTCCTCGAAAGAAATAAGGTAACGCCCGTTGGCACGAAGTCCGCCTCCTTCGCCCCGAAAATCGGGAAGAAACGCGATAACCCCCTCGGCGGGATTCACATCCAATCGCATGCCGAGCAACGCACTTTCGGAAGGAAAGCCGAGCATAAGCGCCGCTTGGCGGTTCGCATGAAGTACGGTCAACTCCACATCAATTACGAGCACACCCTCACTCGTGTTCTCTATAATACGTTCGGCGTATTCTGTAGCCCAGTGAGTCACCTGTGACTCTCCCTTTTCTGTTCATCAAACGTTGTCCACATTGAAATGTCCTATAAGAACATCAACCCACACCGTTACCCGTAGATACCCCCGAAAAAGACCGTGGAGACGGCCCAGAAAAAGCTTCCTTGCCCCATAACTTGTAACGCTAATCCTGCGCGCTAACATTTTCCTTTTGACGCCATTCGCGCCAAAGCAATACCAGAAAATAGGCATCGCGAATCAAGTAACGCTTCCCCATACGGACGGGCTCTTGCAGAATTCGCCAGGTCCACTCAAGACCAACACGCTGCATCCATTTCGGCGCCCGCTTTACGCGGCCCGCCACAAAATCCAGGGAAGCGCCCACACCAAGACAGAGCTTCGCGCCACAGTCCTGGTGATATCGCCAATTCCAAAGATCCTGCTTGGGAGCACCGAGAGCCGTGTAGCAAATATCGGCACCAGACTCGCGAATCAGGTCCAGGGCCTTTTGGTTCTCAACCGGATCCTTTTCAAAACCAAGTGGCGGCGAGTAGGTACCCGCCACTTTCAGTCCGGGGTATTTTTCCTGGAGAATCTTGCCTGCCGCGTCACCAACTCCTTCGGCCGCGCCAAGAAGAAATACGGAATAGCCCTTCTCTGCGGCGTATTCACTCAACCAGTAGAGGAGATCCGAGCCGCTGATTTTTTCTTTGATGGGCTTGCCAAAAAGCCGACCTGCCCACAATATAGGAACACCGTCGGCCAGTACAAATGCAGCATCGTAGTAGGCCTGCCGGAACAATTCGTTCTTCGCAAACTCGACGGCATGATCCACATTGGGCGTAACGACATAGCCTTGTTCGCCCGCTTCAATATGCTTTCCCATGGCCTCCAGCGTTTCCGCCAGGGTCAGATTATTGATGGGC
The DNA here is from genome assembly GCA_963977445.1 of uncultured bacterium. Lineage (GTDB taxonomy): Bacteria > Hydrogenedentota > Hydrogenedentia > Hydrogenedentales > JAEUWI01 > JAEUWI01. The sequence continues at coordinate 11,596 of CAXBPH010000191.1, forward strand.
ATACGAAAAAGCGTGGTGCTTTCCAGGTCGCCTGAGGCACAGCGGGGATTGGCCGCATCATTATGAAAAACTTCCGTCATGGTCTAACCTTCGTTCGGGCTCGTGGCGCTACCGACGTTTCGAATGATATCTACCGTTTGCTTCACGGTGTCTTCCCAGTTATACATCTGCGCTCGTGCTTTCCCCCGCGCGATACACTGCTCCCGCAACGTCGTATCGGTCAATGCCTGCTCCAGGGCGTCCGCCATAGCAGCCGTGTCGTAGGGGTCAAACAGCACAGCGGCGTCACCCGCAATCTCAGGGAGACAGGAAATATCGGCACAGGCCACCGGAATGCCACAATTCATGGCTTCCACCACGGGAATGCCGAATCCCTCGAAGAGGGAGGGAAACGCGAAGAGGTCGGCCCCCTGGTAGAGTGCCGGCAAATCCTCGCTTGGCGCAAAGCCGGTAAAAACGATGGCATCCGCACAAGCACAGGATTCGGCCACGGCGTGCACTTCCTCTGCACGGCTCCAATCACTGCCCGCCAACACCAGCGTGTGGGGCAAATCCGTCCGTGCCTTCAACGCAGCAAAGGCTTCAATAAGTCGAATGTGATTCTTGCCGGGATGGTCAATACGCGCGATATAAAGAATATAGGGCGTCTCGACACCATAGTTTTTCGCTACCAGCGCCCGCGCAGCATCCCCATCGCCCGGTTGATAGGTCTCGTGATCGACACCATTCAGGGTGACCGAGACCTGCGTTTCGGGCAGGCCCGTGTAGGAGACGATGTCCTCTTTACTGGTTTCACTTACGGTGAGGATATGGGTCTGACGGCGGAGTAACTTGGGCAACACCCGCAAATTGTAAAAGCGATGTATGGCGTCATATTTATCCGGTACGTGGAGAATACCCAAATCGTGACAGGTCACCACCGTAGGGCAAGGCAACTGCCAGGGCAGCCGACGGTTTCCACCGGGGATGAAAACCACGTCATACTTATTCTTACGGCAGAGACTGGGCAGTCCCCATTGGTGCCAGAAGATGTTGACCGTAGCAGAACGAAGCCACTCCGCCTGACAAATCGTCGTAAAGGCGGGGTCGTGGTCCGTGTAAACCGCTTTCTCATCTTCGTAGAGGATTACGTCGAAGGTCATATCGGGCGCCAGCTCACGACAGTGGCGCAAGAATTGAATGATGTATTGGCTTACACCCGATTTACCACCATCCCCGCCGAAGGTCGTTACCAGTACCCGCATCCCTGTCTTCTCCAATCATTTCGTTGACTGAGAGGTCACTTAACTTGGCGCTTGTGACCATAGATCCACAAACTCGATGCATGGTAGCGGAATGGCATCGCCAAATCAATCTGGAAGGGCACAAGACACAATATGTAGTCCCTCGGCAGCCTCTCCATACGGTGCGGTGTATAAGAGTAGCCCTTCGGGCCCCATGGCAAGTGAATTTCCTATGCACTTCCTGCCCGCCCAGGGCCCACCCGAAATGACACCCACATTGCTTACGCCGATGATCGTCAGGCCATGCTCACGGGACAGCACACGGTACGCATCGCGCCACAATGCACCGTAGGGTTCTTTCGAGTTATCATGGTCTGATGGCACGGCCCAGGCGCAGGGCGAGAGAATCATTTGCCCTCCCAAGGCAGCAAGTCGGTCGCCCAGCGCTCGCGTTTCGGGAAAATTATCGGCACATATCAACAATCCCACCTTACCCCACGGGGTTTCCGCGATGGACACCTCCTCGCCCGGTGTATAGAGGTCCCGGGCGATACCGAGTATATTGACCTTTCGATGTTTCAGGACGATCTCCCCTACTGGACTCAATAAAATCGCGGCATTGTATATTTGGGCTCCTGCCCGCTCCGTCAATCCGGCCACGACGAAAATATGATGGGATCGGGCGGCTTTGGCCAACACGTCCGACACGGCACCGGGAATCGTCGTTGCCCCCTCGCGGGCACGAGGGTGGGTCCAACCAAAATCGAGACATTCCGGTAAAACAACGATATGGCACCTTTCGG
>CAXBPH010000192.1:0-13542 GCA_963977445.1 uncultured bacterium
CGGCTGCGGCTGGTCGAGGGATTTTCTCCAGCCAGTAAAGCTGGACAGCTACTGACCACCTCGTGGATACTTTCTGTTCATCGACCACGTTCGATGACGGCCAGTTTACGGTATTCCTGCCTATGCATGTGGGTATTGTTGGCGCGAAGTATTAGCCCTACTGAGTACGCCCCAAGCGGAGTTCGGCCCATTTATTAAATTCCAAAATTGGTTTTGCCTCCCCTTGTCGACCCCCGTCGAGATCACGGAGCCGGGACACGGACGTTTAAAAGCTTGGTGTTTGTGGCACAAAACCTGCTACACACAATCCGAAGCGTTCTGAAAGACCGTGCCAAGGCACGGCGCATGCGTGAACCATTTGGATTTCCCATAGCAAACAAACGACCAAGGAGATTACTCAATGAAACTGTCCCGTATACCAAAGGTCGCGATACTCTTCGTGCCTGTTTTTGTAGCAAGCTTGTGTGGCATTGCGTCCGCACAGCCGAAACCTGCGGCAAGCGACACGTCGCTAGGAGAGGAGTTGATGGACCTTCGCGCGACCGTAGCGCGGCTAGAGGCGGCACTGGAACAAGACCACAAAGGAATGTCGGCGGATAGCAATGCGGCGTCGAGCAGTTCAGACATGGGGGCGATGAAGGACATGAATGCGGGGGACAAGAAAATGGGGATGATGGGCTCCATGGGCGACAAGGAGATGGGCTCCATGGGCGACAAGAAGATGGGCTCCATGGGCGACAAGGAGATGGGCTCCATGGGCGACAAGAAGATGGGCTCCATGGGCGACAAGGAGATGGGGATGATGGGGATGATGGGTTCCATGAAGATGAGTCCGGCGATGGCCACTCCGTCGGCATTGCCGGGATTTCCCGGTGCGTCTCACCTGTACCACATTGGCGAAACAGGTTTTTTCCTGAATCACGATGAGCACATCGAACTTTCCAAGGAGCAACGGACGGCGTTGAGCCAGATTAAGGAGAAAGGGCTGCTCGCGAAGAATAGCGCCGACCGGCAAATAGAGGAGGCCGAACAAGGCCTTTGGGAGTTGACCGCATCCGAAGAGCCCGAAGCGGCGACGATCGAGAAGCAGGTCCGCCTGATCGAAAAGCTTCGCGGCGACCAACGCCTTCAGTTCATTCGGGCCGTTGGCGAGGCCGGTCAAGTCCTGACCTCGGAACAGCGAAAAGCGCTGTTGGGTCAGGAATCTTCCCAAACCGCGCCGGCCGCCGACCAACAGCAACATTAACCCCGACAGGAGACAGACCATGAAAGTATCAACAAAAACCACGTCTACACCGTTTACATGTCACGCACCGGAGGCGAGCCAGGTATTCGTTTCGGGAACATTCAATGATTGGAGTGCGGATGCCACGCCGTTGAAGCCGGGGAGCCGAGGAAAATGGTCGGTAAAAGTCGCTCTGGCACCCGGCCATCACGAATACAAGTTTATCGTGGACGGTGTATGGTGCTGTGAGCCTGGATGTGATGGACCCCACACCGGGTGCATGGGCTGTGTGCCTAACGCGTTCGGAACCATGAACCGGTTTGTTGAGGTAAAATGATGGCTAACTCTGCAATCAGACGCGCCGCCCTGGCGGTGGTCGTCACGGCTTCGCTGGCCCTGATAGCTGGCTTGGCCACGCCGGTTCATGCGCAAGTGTCACCGGAAGAACACGCCAGCCACCATCCCGGAGAAGCCGGCGGAGCCGATCCCTCGACCGAGACACCGGCAACGGACCCAGTGGAATCGGGCCCGGTAACGGGCGACGGAGGAATGGCCGACCAGCAGTCGGATAAGGGCGGCATGGGTGGTGGCGGAGGCATGATGGGCGGAGGCGGAGGCGGTATGGGAAAGATGATGGAGAAGAAGGGTGCGGCTGCGCCGAAGCAGCTCTACCCCACCCTCATGGCGCTGCCCGACATGCCGCTGGAGCAACGGCAAGAAGTGCAACAGCAGGCCCACGCGCGCATGAAGGCGGGGGCGGCGCTCATGTCGGAAGGTCTCCAGGCGCTGTCCCGTACGGCCCCATCGGACGATTTCGCCGCGATGCAGGATGCCTCTGCAACGCTAAGGGAAGGGCTATCCCAGTTTGATAGCGGGCTCGCCGCCCACCGCGCGCTGGCCGAAGGGAAGGCCCCCCGAAACGTCGCGCTGACGTGGTTCAAGCGTGAGATGAACCTCCTCGCACCTGGCCCTGGTCAAGTCTACCGGGGTCCTCTCGGTCTATCCTGGCTGCATTTCTTTACCATGTTGATACTTTCGCTCTTTGCCGCGGCCATGATCGCGATGTACTTCTTCAAGATGCGGCGCGCGGCGGCGCTCTTGGGACGCATCGCGGCGGTGAGCCCGCGCGAAAGCGCTGCCCCCGCGACCGACGGCGTGGCGGCGTCTATGGAATCTACTGCGGACTCGCCCAGACGGACCTCGATTGATACTGGACAGGCCGCACCCGATGACTGCTGCGGCGGGGGCGGCGGGGATTGCGCGAGCGAAGCGATTCCGGCCGTGCCCGGCACCTCACACGGTCTGCTCGCGATCGCGGAACGCAAACTTTGCCGCTTGCGCGTCGCCAGAATTGCTCAAGAGACGCCCGATGTAAAGACGTTTCGACTGGTAGCATGTCACGGGGGAAGCATCCCCTTCAGCTACCTTCCAGGACAATTCCTTACGCTTACGCTTCCGGTGGACGAGAAGCCGATTCGCCGCAGCTACACGATATCTTCAGCGCCCACTCAGGGTTACTATTGCGAAATAACGGTGAAGCGCGAAGAACAAGGTGCGGGATCGCGCTTCTTGCACGACAAACTGACCGTAGGCGATACGTTGGAGGTCAAAGCCCCCAGCGGGAAGTTCCTGTTCACGGGACAAGAAGCCGACAGCATCGTCCTCATAGGCGGCGGCGTGGGTATCACCCCGATGATGAGCATAGCGCGCGCCCTGACGGACATGGCATGGCAAGGCGACATCTATTTTATCGCCGCCTGTCAGGATCCGGAGCACTTCATATTTGAGTCCGAGCTAGAGCAGTTGGAGGCGCGGTACGCAAACCTTCATCTCTTTGTTGCCATGAGCCGTATTGAGGCTGACATCGGGAAGTATCGTAGCGGGCGACTATCGAAGGACTTGCTCGCAGAATGGATACCCGACCTGAAGGAAAAGTGGGTCCAGCTATGCGGGGCACCCGCAATGATGGACGCCACCAGCGAAATGCTGAAAGAGCTTGGAGTTCTAGAGGCAGACATTCACACGGAAAATTTCGGCTCAACGCAAAAACCAAAGGCAAAAGTGGCCGAGGGGCAGGAAGCAGCCCAAAATGCGCGAGAGAAAGAACATGGCATTGTGTTGTCGTTTGCGAAGTCGAACGTTTCGACCGAACTTCTCCCCGATGAAACCGTGCTCGAAGCGTCTGAGCGCGCCGATGTCAATATAGACTACTCCTGCCGGGTGGGCAGCTGCGGCGAATGCAAGGTCAAGTTACTCTCTGGAACGGTCGTAATGGAAGAAGAAAGTGGCTTGGATCCCGGCGAGAAGGAATCAGGAATAATTCTTGCCTGCCAGGCTAAATGCAGCGGCAACATTTCGGTGGATGCCTAGTGGAGATATATAAAATGAGGGAACGTGAACCGTTGATCGTGGGCGGCCTCGTGCTGTTCCTTTTCGTGTTGTGGCTGGGTTTCCCGCTCCATGAGTCCGCGCGTTTTGCGGGCAGCTTCTGGGGTGGGATGCTCGGAGTAAGCGGGAGCGCGCTGATGCTGGTGCCCCTGGCCTACCTGTTCGTAAAGAGAATCAAGCCGCTGAAGCGATGGCTAACGGGGTTTGTATCGATGCGCACGCTGCTGGCGTGGCACATCTACGCGGGCGTTCTCGGGCCGATTCTCGTATTGGTCCATACTGGACACAGGTTTGAAAGCACGTTGGGTGTCGCGCTGACGGCGATGGTCTTGATCGTGGTACTTAGCGGCTTTGTGGGACGGTACTTGATGAGCAAGATTGGCCGGGAGATTAAGGACAAGCGCGCACTTCTTGATACGGCAAATGTGGAATACGAACGCGCGCTGGAAGAATTGCCCGAACATCCAGAGGAAATATCCCTCGCCCGATCGCTACGAAGTGCCACTGCCCGATTGTTTTTCCAAACTGAGGGAAACGCGGACACTCCCCTTCCCACCGGAGTTCGCGCGGTGCGCCTGGCCGAATCCGTAGCCGATCTCGAGTTTGCCGTTCGCACCCATGAGGCCTTCAAGAGCGCCTTCGCCACCTGGCTGAAGATTCACATCGCCCTCTCCGTTGCCCTCTACGCGCTGCTCGGCGTTCATGTCTGGGCGGCCCTCTACTTCGGCATAAGGTGGTTTAAATGAACGCTCGAAAAGCAATGACCGGATCTGCGGTAATTCTGACGCCCACCGCGCTCTTAGTGCTTATGTTCTACGCATTGAGTCCGGTCGACAGCGGACGCAACGGGACGACCCACATGTGGTACTCCGCCGTCAATCCAGGCCCACTGTCAGCGGCACACGCTCAACTCGAAAATAACTGCGCCGCATGCCATGCCCCCGTACAAGGGGTAACCCCAAGTAATTGCATCGTTTGCCACGCCAACGATGCGTCCTTGTTGAAACGCCAGCCCACCGCCTTTCACGCCGAGATCAGCAGTTGTAGTGAATGCCACCTCGAACACAAAGGGCGCGACAAACGCCCCACATCGATGGACCATGGGGCATTGGCAAAGATAGCCCTCGGCGATTTAGCAAAGAATCCGGACCCAAACAGTGAAGATCGGGCGACCATGCGGCGAATAGTTCATTGGCTCACGTTCGATTCTTCGGGATCGGGGCCTGTCGAACCGGGCCTCTCTCCGATCGAGAACAGTCTCGATTGCACCTCTTGCCACGGGAATGATGACCGGCATTTCGGATTGTTTGGGGCCGATTGCGCATCGTGCCACGGGACCCAGACATGGACGATTCCGGCGTTTCGCCACCCACCGTCCAAGTCCATGGATTGTGGTCAGTGCCACCAAGCGCCGCCCAGCCACTACATGGGGCACTTTGCAATGATTTCCAAAAAAGTCGCCGCCCAGCCCCATGCCCAAGTCGACCAATGTTACAAGTGCCACCAGACCACAGCCTGGCCAGACATTTTGGGCAAGGGCTGGTACAAGCACCACTAAAGATGGAGGAAGTGGTCTCACGCCATCCAGTGCCAACCAATTGGGAGTCGAGTTCGTGTTTGAACAAATAATGGCTGCTGCGGCATACGCCGCTGACGCGGGAGTTCCCGAGAATGCGGACAGCCTCACGTTGCTCCTGATCGAGATTTCGGTCATCCTTGTTGCGGCCAAGGGCGGGGGCCATATTGCGCTGAAGCTCGGGCAACCGGGAATTCTGGGCGAACTTGTCGCTGGCGTCGCAATGGGTGCGCTGTCACGGCTGGTGCTCCCAGGCCAACTCCACGACCTGTTTGTTCTCTCAACGGGACCAGAATCCCATTTGGCCATCCTGGGCGAACTCGGGATCTTGTTGTTGCTCTTTCGTGTTGGCCTTGAGAGTTCCCCGCGCGATCTGATGGGCGTGGGGGCAACGTCGCTGTTCGTCGCCGTGGGCGGCGTCTTGCTCCCACTCGGCATGGGATACTTCGTGTGCAACCTTCTTGCTAGCGACTTTCCCGATATTGCCAACAAGTGGCAGATGCACCTTTTCGTTGGCGCCACCATGGCCGCCACGAGCGTGGGCGTAACTGCGAGTGTACTGTCGGAAATGAAAAGGCTTCGGAGCCGTGAGTCGCGGATCATCCTTGGGGCAGCGATTATCGACGACATCTTGGGATTGCTGCTGCTTGCAATTATTACGGGAGTCATCGGGGGCACCCAGAACGGCTCAGAGATACGCCTTATTCCAATAATCGTGTCGGTCGCGGTGAGCGCATCGATCTTCATTGTCGTCGGAACGCTCGCCGGGACATGGATTGCGCGGCGTTACCTGCGCCTACTCAGGCGGATTAATGGTTCGGGCGCCTACGCCGCCGGATTGATCGCATTCTGTCTGTTGTTTTCGACCGCCGCTGAACTCTCTGGCCTTGCGCCGATTGTGGGCGCGTTTCTGGCAGGCCTGGTAATCGATGACGGGGTTAATTCATCCACGGCCGATGTCGCGCGCGACACCGACCAAATCGGGCGCGGGGAGCGCGAGTTGGCTCCAGTGATCGCGATCTTGGCACCGATCTTCTTCGTGCTCATGGGCATGCAAGTACGCATCGATTCAATATTGTCGCTGAAAATGGCGCTCTTCACCGCCGCGATTACGGCAGTGGCAATAATTGGAAAGTTTGTCGTTGGCTTTGTCGTCCCGGGCTCCCTACGAAGCAAAGCGTTTGTGGGGGCCGGGATGGTTCCACGGGGCGAAGTGGGCCTCATATTCGCCGCCGTCGGGCGAACGGTGGGCGCCATTGGAGAAGAGACTTTCAGCGCGCTCGTTTTTATGGTCATTCTCACCACCTTGGTGGCCCCACCATTGCTCAAATACTTTGGACGGGATCTCGAAACCGAATAGTCCGCCCATTGGGTGTACTCAAGGAAGATCGTTTTACGCGTCGGTTCGGGTGGTAGAAGTAAAATTACCTTTCCGGCATTCCAAAATGTCTCCAATATGTTGCCTTACCTCGTTGTCCTCCGCATCCAAACCTGCTTTTCGGGCGTTTGCCAATAGCTTCTCCCAATCATCATGTTCCCATCGCCCCCTATGGGAATCGACGAACGCCTCTGCGAGGGTGCGCATTTTCTTGAACTCCGTTTTACCTGTTGTCATGGCACGGTTTCTCCTGTGACTTCATGTTGGGTGTTCCCATTGAACTTCACCACTTCACGAACGCTTATATACAGCAAGAAGCGTACCCGGTCGAACACACGGAGCGTGGGCATTGTTAGATGCTGTTGTACCAGCAAATCGCCTGCGGCTGACGTGCACTTGTGCAAACCACAAAATATTTCGCCAGGCTGCTAAGTGGTCAGAAACGAAAGAGGTCGTGTACAGGAACTTTCTTGCAGGCTACGCCTTCGACATTACGCCAGGCATATTGGCATTGAAAACCGGGGGCTTGCCGAAACTATAAGGGTCGCACGGTTCCCTCTTTGCCAGAATGTTTGAGACGGCCTCCTTGTAAGAATTAGTGTCGAGGGCGAGGAGCCAATAGATGGCCAATAATCGTATATCAGGGAAATATACCGGGGAGTGACGCCAAAACGCGGTGCCGCTCCGGACAGAGTCGGTACCGGGACCGGAAGTGCCCGCAGTGCCCCAACCGCGACGTTTCTCGGCGGATTACAAAGCTGGTATCGTCCAAGAGGCCGACGCGTGCCGTGAAAAGGGAGAGCCACCTGCGTTCCCCGCAGGAGAAAACATTTCATTCACAAGGCGACAATAGGTAAAGTCCACACCAGAGACGCCTTGACGGACCGATGTTACGAGTATCTCAAGCTGCCTCGCCCTTTCAGCGCCATTCCTGGGGCATGCCGATGTCTATCTCCTCATTCGTGATTCCGGCCCCTTTTCCACCACCCCACAAACACCCGACACAAGCTTGCGTTTCCCGCACCAAAACCCCACACTAAAGCTATGCTTCGGGGGAGGCTTGGCTGCTCCGAAGGCAAAGGAGAGACCATGTTTCGAATTTATGCTGCTTTGTTGATAGCGACCCTCGCCATCAGCCCACTCGCCCACGCCAGTTGGATACCCACCTCCAACGTCAACGTCTGGAACGAGGCCACGGAATTAGCGGGACCGAAAATCGTTATTGAATACGATCTGGAAGCCCCGGACCTCAGTCCGGCGGCCCCCGCCTATGTCTTCCTCCACTACCGCATGGGCAGCACCGAAAGCTGGACCCTCCTCGAGGCCGATTCCCTCGGCGGCAATGGCGCGGGCATGGTGGAAGAAGCCGGCCATAAGAAAGTCATCTGGTGGGGTGCGAGCCAGAATGTGCACCAGGAGGTGGACGCCCTCGAAGTTCAAGTGCGCGCCCTCCCCATGGTCGCCGTCCCCGGCGGGGAATTCAAACTCCGTAGTCTCCCCGGTCAAGGTCGGGACCAATCCGGTCGCCACACGACGTCCCGCTCCACCCTCCCCACCTACTATCTGGCGAAGTACGAAACGACCACCGCCATGTATGCCGACTATCTCAATGCCGTGGGCGACGATGGCACGGGCTACCACGAGAAAATGGCGAATGAAAAACGCTGTGGCATCCTCCGCGGGGAAAACGGCACCTATACGGTGGCACCCGGCCGGGAAAATTATCCTGTCTCCTATGTCTCCTGGTACGACGCGGTGGGTTTCCTTCGTTGGTGTGGCTTGCGCCTGCCCACCGAATCGGAATGGGAAAAAGCGACCTGCGGCGGACTCTTCCTGGATGGCGACGAAGCAAAAGCCGTCCCCAATCCCATGCCCGAACGGCGCTATCCCTGGGGCGATGAGGTGCCCAATGCGGAGGGCGCCTTTCGCTGCAATTTTGACGGCGAGGAAGATGGCTACCCCAATGTGGCGCCCGTGGGCAGTTTCGCGAAGTTCAACAGCCCCTATGGCGCCTGTGATCTGGCGGGTAACGTCAATGAGTGGACAATCGACTGGTACACCACCCAACACCATGCCGGACTGGATGGCTACCGCGTAACCCGGGGTGGCTCGTGGCTGGATGTGCCCGAAGGGTGCGACGGCGTATCGGGTGCTACCCTGTTGCCCTACAAAGAGAGCTCTATCATGGGTTTTCGTGGCGTGAGCGGCCCGCCCGCGCTGCCCTGAACGAAAAACAACCCTTTGCCGCTTCCTGCTGCAGAGGCAACGATTGGAGGATCAGGTAATGAGTACGCTGAAACGCAGAAGTTTTCTAAAGAGTTCACTCGGCGCCGCCGCCACGCTGGCCGCACTTCAAGCCGGGGCGGGCGTCTCCGCCAACGACAAGATCATCGTGGGCGTCATGGGCCTCGGTGGCCGGGGCAAGGCCCTCCTCGCCAGCCTGGCAAAACGGAGCGACGTCCACATCAAGTACCTGTGTGACTGCGACACCCGCATGGCCGGTGCGGCGACGGAAATCGTCATGGAGGGCCTCGACGAAAAGCCCACCTTCGTACAGGATTTCCGCACCATCCTCGACGACCCGGAAGTCCACGCCCTCATTTGTTCCACCTCCGACCGGTGGCACGCCCTCGCCACCATCATGGCCTGTCAGGCCGGTAAGGATGTGTACGTCGAAAAACCCCAGTCCATGAGCGTCTGGGACGGCCAGCAAATGATTGCTGCCTCCCGAAAATATGAACGCATCGTCCAGGTGGGCATGCAGACCCGCAGCGCGCCCTATGTCCAATCCGCCATGAACTACATCCAGAGCGGCAAGCTCGGCGATGTCATGCTGGCCCGCGTTTACCTCATGCAGGCCGGTGGCCCCGACCCCACCGCCGACGAACAACCCATCCCCGATGGCCTGGACTACGACCTGTGGTGCGGGCCCTCTCCCATGCTGCCCTATCGGCCCGGCCTTTGGTTTCAAAAACATTGGGACTTCTACAATGGTGCCTTGACAGGCGACTTAATCCATCAGGTGGATATCGCCCGACTCCTCATTGGAAAAAAAGCGCCCAACTCCGTGTTCAGCGCGGGCGGCGTTTACCGTTTCGACGATGGCCGCGAACAGCCCGACACCCAGTTCTCCACCTTCGAGTTCGACAAGGTGACCATGATGATGGAGGGCGGTTTCTGGTGTCCCTACAACCACCGCATCGTCCACCTGCCCGACAAGAGCAAGTTTCCCGACTGGCAATTCAGCGCCACCAAAATAGAAGTCCTCGGCACCCAGGGCATCATGTATTTCGGCCGTCACGGCGGCGGCTGGGAAGTCTTCGAAGGGGACGGCAAGACGCGCTCCTCCAAGGCCGTCGCTTCAGAGCTCTCCGAATACAAATGGGGCGGCATCATCGACCTTCACTTCGATGATTTCTTCAAATGCATCCGCGACCGCTCCACCCCCAAGACCGACGTGGCCGACGGACACCATTCCATGAACCTCTGCCACCTCGCCAATATCTCCAACCGCCTGGGCAACCAGAAACTGCGGTGGGATGGCGAGAAAGAAGAATTCATCGACCACCCGGAAGCCAACCGACTCCTCCGCGCCAAATACCGCGCCCCCTGGGTCATCCCCGAAACAGTCTAGTCTAAAAACACATGTGACCCGTCGGTTTTCCGCTGACGGGTCATTTTTTTGCCTCCGAGGCGGATTTCGACCAGGCCACAAGTGTACCGTCTTGCCTGCGACCTTTGGAGGGAATACCATGAGGCGAATCGATAATCGCAAGTCATCACCCATGATTGGATCATCACCATGAAAAATATCGCCGAACACATGTCCTTCTACGAGGCCTATCATAAACACCCCCTCAACAAAGCCACCCACTTTGTGGGGATTCCCATGATTATCTATGGCATCCTGGTTCCCATGAGTGCGTTGGGTGTGCCCGTCGGAGGCGTTTCCATCACCCTTGCCATGGCCTTCGTGGTGAGCGTCCTGACCTACTACTGCGTACTCGACCGGACATTTGGTATTGCCATGTGTCTTGTCATCACCCCCATCCTCGCCCTCGCCCATTTTACGGTGCAACAAGGAACGGCCCTATGGATCGCCGTGGCATTGGGGGCCTTTGTCCTTGGATGGGTATTCCAGTTGTTCGGACACATCGTCTTTGAAAAACGTCGCCCCGCCCTCGCCGACAACCTCTTTCAACTCATCATCGGTCCCCTCTTTCTCTGTGCCGAGCTATTCTTCATGATGGGCTTTAAGAAGGCACTCCATACACGCGTGTTGGAACTCGCGAAAGGCCATGCCCTGAAGCAGCCGGAAGTGGCGTAGTGACTGCAAACACGTATATTTCCGTTCCTCATTCGTGAAAATTCGTGTCCATTCGTGGTTCCAGACTGTCGGCACAATCCCTTTACCGCCAGGAGCGGCGAAGGTGACCGTCCCGCTACCAATACCGCGCCGCCGCACGATAGAGAACCTGCAAATCCTTTTCATCCACGGCGACCGGCGAATTCGAGAGCAGTCGCTGTTGCGCCCAGGCCCCTTCGGCCAACCCGGGGATGTCCCCCTCCCCGTATCCCAGCGCGCCAATCCCGTTCGGCATGGCTGTGTCACCCATCATCTGGATAACCTGCGCCGCCAAGACCTCCCCTGCGTCCCCATCCCCCGCACCGGCGACATCCGCACCGAGGAGTTGGGCGATTTCCAGGTGCCGCGCGGGCATGGACGGCGCCGTAAAACGAACCACCGAGGGCACGTCCACAATCACCGAAATACCGTGGGGACAAATGGGCTCGCCCTGCGGATAGCCGTCAGGACAATAGTCGCGGATCATCCCCGCCACCGAGTAGGCCATACCATGGGGCAGGTGGACGCCAGAATTCCCGAAGGCGATGCCCGCCAGCGTCGCGGCAAACATCATGCCATGACGGGCTTCGGTGTCGGTGGCGTCGCGAACCGCACGCACGAGGAATTCCCCGCAACTGCGCAGGGCCTCCCGGCAGCCCACATCGCTCCAGGGATTGGCCCCCTGCCCCATGGGCCGCAGGTCGGGACGTTCGGGCGCGGGGCGGCGGGTGTAGGGCCGGGCGGTGTAGGACTCCAGCGCGTGGCTGAGCACGTCAAAACCGCTGGCGGCCACCACATTGGCGGGCAACGTGGCGGTGACCGTAGGGTCGATGAGGGCGAGGGTCGGACGCAGGCGGCGCGAGGCGATGCCCGTCTTCACGTGGCGCTCCAGCAGGTCGAAAATGGCCATCCCCGTGCATTCGCTGCCCGTGCCCGCCGTGGTGGGACAGGCAATGTGGGGTTTCAGCGGCCCCGGCACAGCACGACCCTCGCCGATAGGGGCATTCACATAGGCCAGAAACTCCGCCGGGTAGGTGGCGTAAAGGTTGGCCGCCTTACAGGTGTCGATGACCGAACCGCCGCCAACGGAAACATAGCCATCAAAATTACCATCCGATGCAAAACGGGCTGCCTCCTTAAAAGATTTGTCCGTCGGCTCGACGCGCACGGCGTCATAGACCGCCACGTCCACACCCGCCTGTTCCAGAGCCGTTCGGACCGTGGCAACACATTCCAACTGCGCCACATCCGCATCGGTAAAGAGGGCTACGCGTTTCAAGCCAAGTTCATTGGCCCCGTGCCCGGCTTCCGCCAAGGCTCCCGGCCCAAAACGGATGGCGCTTGGGTCTACAGAAAAGACGTGCTCGTGGCCGTCCATAAATTCATAGTGATGGCAGCAGGACATAAAACGCTCTCTCCGATTGGTTGCAGATAACAGGATAACGCAACAGCCATCGAAAGAGATAGTCTTGGCCACCACGTTGGCAGCGGGCCATAGACGCTCGGTAAGCCGGTAGCTCCATGGGCTTCCATTGGAATCACGACAAGGGTGCCACCTATACGGACGGGAGGCACGAGCGGCCTTATGGGTGCAAGCGATTGCAGGGCCACCTATCCTTCAGATAGTATGGCGCTCCCTTTGAAATATCCCGGCAGGTTTGGCAGCCACGATGCTTACCAACTCCGCATAACAACGCCATCATAAACAGGAACACCAAAATGGAAATGATCCCTGAAGTGGATGAGTACATCGAGAAAAACGAGGCTTGGCAGGAGGAGCTGCGCGCCTTACGAGCGATTGCTCTGGACTGCCAGCTTGCGGAAACACTGAAATGGCGTGTGCCCTGCTACACGTTTCAGGGGAAAAATGTGATTATGCTCGGCAGATTCAAAGAATATTGTGCCCTGAGTTTCATGAAAGGCGCCCTGTTGAAGGACTCCCAAAAGATTCTCGAATTACCCGGCGAGAACACGCGGTCAGGCCGTGTTATTCGCTTCACCACCGCGCAGAAAATCGCGGAGATGGCCCCCATCTTAACGGCCTATATCGAAGAGGCCGTTGCGGTGGAAATAGCGGGGCTGAAAGTAGATTTCTCAGAAAACCGAAACCTCGACTATCCGGAAGAACTGCAAGCCAGGCTCGATGAACTCCCCGCCTTGGAAAAAGCCTTTGATGCCCTGACCCCCGGTCGAAAACGGGCCTACGTGATGCATTTCGCAGCGGCCAAACAATCCACGACCCGGGCGTCACGGGTCGAAAAATTTATGCCGAGAATTCTCGATGGCAAAGGACTGAATGATTGCACCTGTGGCCATTCCAAGAAGATGCCCCAGTGTGACGGCTCCCACAAGAACTTTCGGTAGGTGATGGTGCCCCCGGGATTGTGAACCAAGCGACACGTCTTACCAGGTCGTCTCCGCGCACCTGGCTTGTTGGTTCAGCGTTGTCCGCCCCGAATTACGAAGGCAAAGGGAATTCCGTCATCTCCCCGCACACGGGGCTGTTGATTTAATGTGCGGAGTACGAATAGACCCTACCAACCTGTATCTAGCGCCCACAACGTCATTCCCGCGCAGGCGGGAATCCAGTAGGTATGCTCGGTTTCTGTGTTCGCGTTACTGGATCTCCG
>CAXBPH010000193.1:0-13534 GCA_963977445.1 uncultured bacterium
GCAGTTTGCTTTGTTTTCGCTGCGCGTTTCCCGCAGCGGACAGTAAGGATATCAAAATTGCAGCCTGTTGTCAAGCTTTAATTTAGTGTCCGGCGATTGGTGCCAAACAACTTAAGGTCACTGCGAACAGCGGATGTGAAGCTTAGCAAAGGGACGAGCACTATATCAAGCGACTCGCCAATTGCATTTACCAGACAAGGCCTGGATTCAATCCACTGCTATCACGGAGCAAATCCGAAGCAAGTGTACTATGCGATGTTTCAAGTAACTGTCGTCGCGCCTGCCAGGCAGGTCGCAACCGGTATTCCTTCGCACCACTCGGAGAGCGGTGCGCCACCAACGTTGCCGTCAATGTGCTAATAGTAGCAAATCTCGAAAAGCAATGTCAACTAATTACCTAACTCTTTATTGCTTCACCGAAGTGAAGCGCGAAGAGTTTAAAAACCTGGAACGCACCAAAGCGCGTTTCACGTTATATTCAATTGTTCATCGTTGAGGGACCGAAGTACCCTCAGGGCATTTTTCCTCTTCACGAGAGAATAACTCTTAAAGCAATTAAATCTCTAATCGTTTTCTTTTTTTGCGGAGTTTTCGCTAACAATGAAGTACGTAAACCAACGCTCGCTCTACAGAGGACGCGCAGTATGCCACTTGAGGGTGGATCATGTCAACCACCAATCCGATTTATTTCCCATCATCGGCATATTATCGGTGGTGGAGGTCAAAATTGGTGTCCAATGGGGTATTATGGGGTGGTTTCCGTAGAAATGCGGGCCGGTAATTGGGTCATTCCCTGGTACCAGCCACCAACACCGAGAGGGAAGAATCATGAGTCAACGCCCCAGGATTGAGATCCACTACTGTGATCAGTGCCGATGGATGCTTCGGGCTACCTGGTATGCCCAGGAATTGCTGACCACATTTCAGGGACAATTGGGTGAAGTGGCTCTCGTGCCCGGTACGGGCGGGGTGTTTCAGGTCTTCTGTGAAGGGCACCGCCTGTGGGACCGAAAGGAAATGGGGGGATTTCCGGAGGCAAAAGACCTGAAACAACGGGTTCGGGACCAGATAGCCCCGGACCAGTCCCTTGGGCACAGTGACCGAAAGGACGGGGACTAATCCCGGGTCCGTCCGTACCAGCGGGCGATGCGGTCCGGGGATAGGCCTATAAAAAAGGCCCCGAAGCTGACGATGTTCTTTGTGGTGAGCCGTAAGCGGCCTTCTTTCAGCCACCTGCGGGATGAGGTTCGCACCCGAGCGGGTACGGTTACAATGGTCCCCTTTTCTTTGGCCCGTCGCACCAAATCCAGGTCCTCGAGGATGGGGATATCTTCTATATAGCCCCCCAAGTCGTCGTATACCTCACGGCGCATAAACAAGGCCTGATCGCCGTAAGGCATGTTCAGCCAGCGACTTCGGAGGTTCGCCGTCGCCTCGATCCAACGAAACCCCAGTCCGGGGCCATCAATTCCGAGGGAGAAAGCCCCCAGCGACACGTCAGAAAAGGACAATACGCGACGAACCCAGGCTTCGAAATCACGGGGCAGCTGGGTATCGGCGTGCAAAAACAGGAGTAGGCTACCCGAGCTGGCTTCAACGCCGGCGGTCATCTGGCGAGCGCGCCCACGGCCACTGGTGACGACGGTGGCACCCAATTCCACCGCTCTTCGGGTCGTTTCATCCGTGCTGCCGCCATCAACGACGATAACTTCGACGTTTGCTGCGTACTTTATCCCCGTCAGCAGCGTGCCCAATCGCTCCGACTCATTTAATGTCGGGATGATAATGCTTATCGAATTCCGCTTCTGGGCCCCTTCCCACACCGCTAAATCGGCGGGGAAATCGACATCATGTCGGATGGGCAACTCAAAGACACGGAGATTGAGCGCCTTCGCCCGGGCCCGGGTGGCATTGAGCACCGTATCGGTCCCCCACTCCATTTCACCAAAGAAGGCATCCAGATCATCCAGCGGACTATGAATCGCCATGCCTATCAGATAGTACCCCCCATCGCTCGCCGGCCCCAGCACCAAATCGTGCTCATCGAGGGCTTCAAAGGCCGCCGTAGTCAGGGCACTATCCAAATCGGGGCAATCCGAACCTGCTAGGACGACTTTTCCATAGGCCTTGGAAAAGCCATCCTCAACTACCCGGGCCATACGCGCCCCCAGGTCCCCTTCACCTTGGGCCGCATAAAGTAGCGTCGGCCCCAACCACGAGGTCATGGCGGCCCGCTCCGCCCCCGTATATTGGACCTGCGTATCTACGTCCGGGCGGATTGGTGGCGCGACCGTCACACTGTGTTTGGTCATGGCCCGTTGCAACTCGGCGGCGCCTTCTTCGCCCAGGGCCGGAATCAGTCGTGTTTTTGTGGTCCCTGCTTCTGGATAGCGACTGAAAAGAACCAGCAAACCCGTCTTCAGGGTTGGCCGTGCAAAAATGGCGGAGAAGAATATGGTGCTCAAAATCTTGTAGCCCGCCCCAATGACTCCCCGGATGGTACCGGATACCTTGGAAATGCCAACCCGTTTACGATACGAAACGGGCACTTCATCGGCAGGTACCCCGTGCAACGCCGCCTTAATCTGCATTTCCACCGTCCAGCCATAGTCCTGATCAGCCATACCCAGTTGGAGCAAGGTGCGGTATCGGATGGCCCGAAAAGGTCCGAGGTCGGTGTAGCGAATTCCCCAGAAGAAACGGATAAGCCTGGTGGCCAGCCAGTTTCCGAAATGGGCCTGGGGCGTCAGGGCCCCCCGCTCACGCTCGCCACGGGTACGGGAGCCGATCATCATATCCACCTCCCCCTGAATGATTGGGTCGACGAGGAGGGTCATTTCTTCGGGGTAATCGCTGTAATCACCATCCAGAAACACCACTATATCCGGCGTGCCGAGGGCGGCCATTCCCGCAAGGCAGGCGGCTCCATAGCCCCGTTGCCCTTCCCACACGACCCGCGCTCCGTGGGCGACGGCTTCTGCCCCCGTCCCATCGGTGGAACCGTTATCCACGACAATGATGTCATCCACCCACTGGGGGATGGCGTCGATAACCTTCCCGATGGATGCTTCTTCATTGAGCACGGGGATAATAATGGCGACGACGTGTTCGTTTCGCATGGGACTCCTTATTGAACGCGGAGCGCGAGACACGCACCGAGGCGATTCAGCTTATGGTCTATGGGATGCTATCAGATGGGCGGGGTATGGTGACAGGGTAAAGGGGTTGTCCCTCCGCTAAGATTTATTCGTTCAGTCTCCAAATGATGCCACTTCACTCCAGAATTGACATAAGGTGGGGATATAACGAATAGAATAGCGGGGGTCGTGGTGCGCGCACCCTGATCGTCCGAGTCGTGGGACTCAACTACCTGGACGATACCCCTGGTAAATCAATCTTTTATCCTACTAACCAGATTATTTTTGGAATAGCTGCATCATGACCGAACCTTCCGCAATTCTTCTCGTAACCGGTATCCTCGTCTTCGCCAGCATCCTGGCAAGCAGAATATCGGATCGCCTGGGACTCCCTGCATTGGTTGTCTTTATTTGTATTGGCATGCTCGCAGGGTCCGATGGGCCGGGCGGCATCTACTTTGAGAATGCGGCAACAGCCAATTTTGTAGGTACTATCGCCTTGGCCTTCATCCTCTTTTCGGGCGGACTCGATACCAATTGGCGATTAATTCGACCCGTGCTGCTGCGGGGAATGATCCTTTCCACGGGCGGCGTCGTCATCACTGCGGTGATGATGGGACTCTTCGCGTGGCTTGTTTTCGGTTTTTCTCCTCTCGTCGCCCTGTTGCTCGGTGCCATCATTTCGTCTACCGACGCGGCGGCCGTGTTTTCCGTATTGCGCGGTAAAGGGGTTGGGTTAAAGGGCAACCTGCGGCCTCTGCTGGAATTTGAGTCGGGCAGCAACGACCCCATGGCCATTTTCCTGACGCTGAGTTTAACCCAACTCCTCACCACACCCGATACTCCCTGGACGAGTCTGGTGTCGTCTTTCTTTGTTAATATGCTGCTCGGTGTTCTCGTCGGTCTTGCCATCGGTCGTTTTGCTGCGTTTATTCTGAATCGAATCCGCCTGGATTATGAAGGTCTATACCCGGTAGTTAGCCTGAGCCTGGTTTTGCTGACCTTTGGTGCTGCGGAAATCCTTCACGGCAATGGATTTCTCGCCGTTTACGTCTGCGGCATCATCCTGAATGGCGTCGATTTCGCCCACAAACGCTACGTCGCAAAATTTCACGATGGTATTGCCTGGCTGATGCAAATCGGCATGTTCCTGGTGCTTGGGCTTCTGGTTTTCCCCTCGGAGCTCCCTCAGGTTGCGCTGATATCGCTTATCGCCGCCCTGTTCCTCATGTTCGTCGCCCGTCCCGTGGCCGTATTTCTATGCCTGTGGGGGAGTGAATTCTCACGGAACGACCGTCTACTCGTTTCCTGGACCGGGCTTCGTGGTGCGGTGCCCATCGTTTTGGCGACGTATCCGCTGATGGCGGGCTTTGAACAGTCGTCACTTATCTTCGACATCGTATTTTTCATTGTCCTTACCTCGGTTATGATCCAGGGCGCGCTCCTTATGCCTATTGCCCGTAAGCTCCGAGTGGACGAGCCCCTTGCCACTCGACCGACCTTTTCCCTTTCCATTGAGCGGAAAGGCGTCCTCCAAGGCGAGACGCGTGAGGTGGAAATCCTGCCCGATATGGGTGTCGTTGGCAAGCGCATAGCCGATCTGGAGGTCCCGGCGGACATCTTAATCTTACTTATCGGGCGGGGCGATGGCTATGTCGTGCCCCGCGGACAGACCCTGATTCAACCTTATGACACCTTGCTCCTCCTGGGTAATGGCACCTTGCTGAAAGAAACGCAGGCCAGCCTCCTCCTGCCGGTGCCTCCAAAGCGCAAAGCATCGCCGGAAATTGATCCCCTTGCCTCGTTGCCCCTGTCGACGACCGCGCCCTATCTTGCCAAACAAGTGGTGCTGGTCGGCTACGGTCGGGTTGGCCGGGAAATCGAATCCCGCCTCTCGGCCCAGGGTGTGCCGACGGTAGTCGTGGATACGTCCCGGGAAATTGTTGAAAAACTGCGGAGCGAAAAGAAAGCGGCGGTGGTCGGAGATGCGACCGATGCGATGGTACTCGTTCAGGCACATATCGCCACGGCCGCTATCCTCATTGTCGCGACGCCCGATACCATCAAGGTGCGCCGTATGCTTGAAGTCGCGAAAGCCATCAACCCGGCCATTGATGTGGCGGTGCGATCGCATAATGAAAAACAGGCCATACAACTTGAACGCGAAGGCGTGGGAACGATATTTGTTGGCGAACGTATCCTGGCGGGTGCCATTGTCCAACACGTCGTAGCCACGTTGGCATTGCCTGCGAAGCGTGGCGAAGCCTGATGGGCGCTCTTCGTTGCAATTCAAAATGAGCCTTTGCCGCCCCCAGGCAGTCTGTTTTTCGAAAACAGGTAAGAAAATGAGGCCCGAGAATCGCCTGTATGGGACGATCTCGATGTATATCGAGGTTAAGGTAGGGTAGATTCTGGCGCCTACGTCGGCGAATGGGGCTTTTTAGATCACCCCCAGGCGGGTAAGACGTTCGCTCACGGGCTTCCCGTCGAGCCAGACTGACTTGAGCGGGGGCACCGAGGTATCGGCGGCACCATCCCATATAACTTCGATGAGCACTTCCCGATTCTCGATCATGACCCGTTTCTGCACGCGGGAGCGCGCCATATGAATAAAGGCCGTTGGAACGATGGGGTGGTCTTTGCTCTGAACCGTTACCACGGCGGAGAGCGCCTCGTCGTCGCAGGTAAGGTGGAAGAATACGGGCCCTACCGTTCGCAGTCCCCGTGGCAGGACATATTCGAATTCCCCTTTGACCACCGACTTGCACGAACTATAGGTGTCGGTCACGGTCATTGCGGTTGAGGTAATCTGAAAACGGGGGCACCGAATCTCGAGGGGCCCGTCGATGGCCTTGAGACAGACGGTCACCGCCCCGTCTCCTTCAACAAAATAGGCCGCCGGAGTCAGCAGGTAGACGCCAACGGGAATTACAACGATCAGTACGACCAGAGTGATGAACAGGTGTTTCATCTTGTCCACAAGCTCACGTGCCGTCATCATGTGCCCCAAATGGTTGTGCCGCCCCCCTTGGGACGGTTTTTGCATTGCCGTATTCGTGGGTCCCTGATAGTAAGTAAAAGATATCCCGTAGTCTTTTTGCAACTATCGTTTCAGACTACCCGAATCGCCAACTCCGTCCTTCCCCTGCCAGGCTCCCCCATCACCTATTCACTTCAGGTGCCAGCGACGCTTCTGGTCTCCTTTCGATACCATAGCCCCATAACAAGGCAATCTATTGGTGTCGGTTTTTCGCGGATGAAGAGGCCTCCGCACCCCGAGTTTACTACGTAACAAACTGTCAACAAATAACTTAGCAGAAGTAGACGATTCTTGGCACGGGATTGGCTTTAAGTCCAGATGCGCAACGGAATACGGGGCGCGCGACAGTTAAAGAACGTAACGCAACGGAATGCAACAACAGCCTCGTGCAGGGGCGGAGGAAACTATTATGGCTTCTATCAACGTAAACGATATCAACGAAGAAATGACCTTGAGCGACGAAGAAATGGTCCACGTAAAGGGTGGCCCAGCCTATATTAAGTTCGGTGATATCAAAGGCGAAGTGGCAGACTCTCGTAGGGTCCCAACGGAAAACTTCTCCCTCAATTTCGAAAAAATCCGCTACTAGATTCGCGCTACAGCGACTTCACCTTACTTGTAAAACAACAATATATCCCGTGCAGGGATGGAGGAATTTATCATGGCTTCTATCAACGTAAACGACATCAACGAAGAAATGACCATCAGCGACGAAGAGGTTACCAGCGTAAAAGGCGGTGCTGGCTATTTAAAGATCGGTGATATCAAAGGCGAAGTGGCGGGCTCCCGTACGATCCCGACGGAAAACTTTTCCCTCAATTACGAAAAAATCCGCTTCTAGAACCGCATTGCGGCGACTTCAATTTACTCGTAAATCAACAATGTATCCCGTGCAGGGATGGAGGAATTTATCATGGCTTCTATCAACGTAAACGACATCAAAGAAGAAGTGACCATCAGCGACGAAGAGATGGCCCACGTAAAGGGTGGTCCGGCCTATCTTAAATTGGGTGATATCAAAGGGGAAGTAGCGGCCCCCCGTACGGTGCCGTCGGAAAACTTCTCCCTTAATTATGAGCGAATCCGCTACTAGTAGCTCGTGACGGCCACAGACGTCGATCGCACTGAAAATACATCTTATAAACGATCCAGGGACCGGCCGATATTCTCTGTAATCGCAGTCGGTATAAAGAGGGGTACGGGTACGTGCGACGGGAGAGAATCCATGGCGGCGCGGTGAAAGTTCACCGCGTCGTTATTGATTTTGGATCCCGATGAACCTGGGGCATACGCCCCAGGGGCCGTGGCGGAGCAGTGCCAATACCGTTGTCTACTTCCGCAAAGGGCAAGAGCAGGACTTCACGATTGTGACGAACCACGCTTAGTCGCCCCGCCACCATCCTGAGGGACGTCGGTGATGGCGGCGCTCTTCCCGGAGAGTCCCATACGGCGAATAGGTGAGACTCCGCATGCCGGCCACGTTGGAAATACTGCGGGCAAACTTGCGCACTTCACCATAGAATTCCTGGACCACCACCCGCTCTTTTACTTCGCCCTCTTCCCGCACGGCCAGGAGGCGGTGCAGCGCGTAGAGGCCCAGAAAGAAGGCGAGCACAAAGAGGAAATCGAGGCCCCGTAGATTTAATGCGGGCACCGTGAGGCTCTCGCTGGGGCCCCCGATCAGGCCATAGTGTGCGACAAAACTGAATTCACGCACCGCAAAGTAATCCGCCATAAACCCGCCGCATATGGGCGCAATCGTGGCCGCTATTCCGGTCACCAATCCATTGACTGCGAGGAAGGCCGTCGCCTGACCGCGGGGTGCCGCTTTCAAGGCGATATTGCTGGAACAGAGAGCGACGCCGGCCGTGGAGATGCCGGCGAGGACGTGAATGCCCACCAGGAGCGGCAGGGTCATACTGTGGCTCTCCGGCAGGGTCGTAAAGGGCCAGAGGAGAAAGCTGATGACAAAGGCACTCCCCGACACGGACAGAACCGATTTATTGGAGAAGCGGTCCGCCAGATTGCCCCAGAGGCGAAAAAACAGAACGTTCATAATCTGGCTCAGGACAGAGAGGGCGAGAACATAGCCCATACTCAGGCCGAGGCGACTGAGCATGTAAACGGTGAAGAAAGGTGCGGCAAAATTAATGGCCAGATTCCACAACCCGAGAAAGGCGATGAGATTCCGAAAGTTGGCGTGCCTGAACGGGGCGGAAAGGGTTTCGTACAACCCCGACACGTGCTGGCCAGTCATTTCCGGCTCGGGGATGCGGCTGAGAAACAAGGTGCCTATGAGGCCCGCGACGCCACCGATGACGAAATAGATGGAGTAGATACCCATCACATCACCGGTCTTATCATGATATATATCGACGGCGAAACCGGACACGAGACACAGGAACGCCCCCACGGCCGTGGACAGGGTCATGCGCTTGGCAAAATAGCTGCCCATGATGCGCTCGGGGATAAAATCACGCATCCAGGAATTGTAGGAGCAGTTGGCGATGGCCCCAAGACCGAAATAGATGCACAAGGCCAGGAGCAGGACGGGTAGCCGACCTGCGGGTGGCACGATGAAGGGTATGGCCGCAACGAGGAACCAGGGGAGTCGGGAGGCAATACAACTGAGAACGACGAGCGTACGTCGTTTTCGGTAGCGCGCCACCAGATAAATGGCCGGCACCTGAATCACCTGGGAAAGGGGCTGTATGGCGGCGATGAGCCCGATTACCACATTGGACGCGCCCAGGTGAAGGGCGAAGGCCACCAGAAAGGCACCCGTGGTAAAGACGCCCATGGTCTGGGACGCGATACCATCCAGGAGCAGCATGCGGAGGCCGTGTTGTGTTTCCTTGCTATGCAATTCGGGATCGGTGTTTGTCATGATGGACTTCCAGCGCGGGTCTTGGGGTTGCTTCGTTTATCGTGCCGCGGGGGGAGTTGCAGGTGGGTCAGGAGAACCTTGGATGACTGCAAAAGACTCGACTAAGGGTACAGAACGGTTGGCGCGAATGCAATCTATTTGATGGGGTTGCCGTCATCTTGCGGGTGTGAGCGATATGGTGCACTTCGCCATAACACAGCGGCAGTTGCGGCAGGACATCCCGGGACGGACCCGCGCCAAGCCCTCTCGATTTTGTGGCGGGGAAGTCGTCGCAAGCAGATTGTCGTGAGAAGGAAAAGGTCATTCCGGGCGTGGGCCTGTCCCTGCGGGGTTTTGAAGGCAATCTTG
Organism: uncultured bacterium; assembly: GCA_963977445.1. Taxonomy (GTDB): domain Bacteria; phylum Hydrogenedentota; class Hydrogenedentia; order Hydrogenedentales; family JAEUWI01; genus JAEUWI01. The sequence goes on from CAXBPH010000193.1 coordinate 9,413, forward strand.
CTGGACCGTCAGCAGTGACCCCGCTCCACGGGGACATGCCTCCGCCTTATGGTCTGCGGTGTATTCCTGCGTGGCGGGCACTGGCGACATGGTGCACTTCGCCATTACACAGCGACTGTTGCGGAGGGACGTCCCGGGACGGACCCGCGCACAGCCCTCTCGGTTTTGTGGAAGGGACCTTCGTCGCAAGCAGATTTTCGTGGGAAGGAAAAGACCATTCCGGGCGTGGGCCTGTCCCTGCGGGGATTGGAAGGCGATCGTGCTGGACCGTCAGCAGTGACCGCACTCCACGGGGACATGCCTCCGCCTTGTGGTCTGCGGTGTATTTCCACGTGGCTGGCACGGGCGGGATGGTGCACTTCTCTACCACGCCGTGGACGTGCGGCGGGACGTCCCGGGACGGACTCGCGCCCCAGCGTTGCCGAAAGAGATTCAAGTCTCTTGAGAAGAACGGTAGGCGGTACTCTGGACACCTACCCCTATGCTATTGGTCGGCCATTTCCGAAAATGACTCCAACAATTCATTCGTCATATCAATCTCTTCCGTTCCCTCAGCAATTTTTAGTGTGAAGTCACTATCGTCAATCCTGGCACCAAAATTGATATTGCTCAGTTCCATCGATTTCGTCCCCCCCGATGTCATCTTGCGCAGTACACCGTCATTGACGCCCAGATATATTTTTTGCTCAACATCAAACATCCACTGCCATTCCGGGTTCTTCTTGTACTTCTCGAGGGTCTCCGGTTTCATACGCGACTCAATTACGTACACTTCCTCGCCCTTTAGCGTCTCTTTGCCTGCCAATTTCAGGTCATACATAGCCCCCAACGAGTCCAGTATTCGCGTTGGATTTATCATGAGACCGGCGCTCATCTCTTCACTGTTCAACGCCGCAGCAGGAACCCCAAAAGGCACGCCCAATTTCTTTGCCAGCGTATTCAACGAACCCATGTTCATCCGCATTGGCGGCACCGCAGAAGTTGGCGTCGTTACCTGCATGTGCATGATGTTGTCCCCGTTGATCACGCCCGTATAGACGACATTGAACGCGGGATTGTCTTCCAACTGGATCATCGACATAGACATCCACATCGACTCCCCCCGAACGATGATCTTCCCCCCCTTTGCCATTGCATCTACCGGATCGGGACTGGGCTTAGCGGCCGCCACATCCATCGTTATGGTGTAGTCGGCTGTAAAAGAGTCCTTAGCATCGGAAACGGAAGAAAAATGTTCCTTCAGCTCGTCGATAGTCTTCGGCTCGGCAGCAAACGCACCTATTGCGACTAACGACACCGTCACACAAATACAGGTTGCATAAATTCGCATGTTTCCTTCTCCTGTGGGCAGATACTAATCAACAACCCCCGGCTCTGCCGGTGGTTGCTGATTAGACGGAGCCCCATGTTGGACTGCGCCTTGGGATCAGCAGCCGCAGCTGCCGCGCCACTGGGCAACCAGCCCCACCAGCGCTCCGGGTTTCGCAGCAGATGACAGGTAGAGGGCAAGCCGGGTTTCGGTGTGATGCCCGCCCAGGTTGTAGATCAGGTCCAACCGACCGTCACGGTCGAGATCGCCTGCCCAGCGCAGGCGGGCATTCCCATCCCCAAACGCCTCCGACTCTTTAAACAGCAACTGTCGTGTGGTGCCCTCGCCCGCTCCCCGCTGGAGCCACAGTTCGTAGTCCTGAATGCTTTTCTGGGTGTGTTTTTCGAATTGCTTAACGACCGGACGCCCCACAGCCAGGAGGCGCAGACGGGTTTCCGGGGTATCGAGTTCCCAGCGCAAATCACAGTGTTCTCCCACTGCTAAGGGGACGGGGTATTCCGCCAGCTTCACGAATTTCAGCGGGCCAAGGGCGGCGGACATGAGGCCACGGAACACGATGAAGCTGCCCCGCTTGCCCGGCACGGAAATCTGGCGCGGGGCTTTCTCCGGCGCAACTACCAGGGAAGGATCGGGTACGGCACGGACCCGGGTAGGCCGGAGGATATAGCCATCCTTCCCGTCGGGAAAAATACCCCACCAATCACCGCCGGGCTTGATTTGCCAATCCCACTCGTAGAGTCCGGTGACTGCGATCTGAACGGTGTCCCCGGCGTGCGTAGGTGTCGCGGTCAGAAGAGCGGTAACCACGATAACAAACCACGCAAAACTTCGTGACATGTCTTTGCCTCCCTCGGGCACGGTATTCCGACCGATGCGACTCCCGGGAACATTCCCTCACTGCGTGCCGGTTCGATCCACTATCATGGAGTAAAATACGTTACTTGCCTGGAAAGTTCCCAGATATTTACCGACGGTCGTCACTGCCAATCAACCATCAAGTGTAATACTGGTTCAGTCTACCGCCGTAGGCGTCTGCATGGCCGCAAGATAGGCGGATTCGTTCTTTTCGACCCATTCTGCCACGACGTAGCGCCCTTCATCCCGGAGCCAGCGGAGAACCATCCTGACGTCGGTCATCGGTATGGTGCCAAGGTCACGGCATTGCCCCAAAACTTCCAATACGGGTGAAGGAATCGGGGGGTGATCTTCGGCGCTCATAGCTACTACCTTTACGTGATCGCAATCGTCCTAACGGCCGACAATGTGCGTGTGGAAGGCCGCAGGAACTTCAGTCTGAGTGTAGCACAGGTTAAACAAACACGCTGAATTCAGGCCAATCCCCCGTTGTCGATTCGGGCCTACTGTTTAACTTTCCTGGAGGAGGAATATTTTTTCTTAGGAGGTAGCTTGTGCGGAGCGCGGTCTCATGGCGCTTACCGACATCAACACACCCATAAGCTCCCCCGCTGCGCTCCTCCGCGTATAGGTGGCACCCGTTACGGTGGCCGTAGTAACCGTCGGGGGTGCCACCTATACAGACGGGAGTTCACGCCGAAGGCGGGAAGGAGCGGCTTTATGGGTGCAGGTGATTTGATGTTGCGGCTGCGTCTCCACTCTGTGGTTGAGCACCAGCTTGGGGCGTGGTAATGGAGAATAGAGCGCTTTCCTACGCGTTCTGTGTCGGGTAGGTGCTCATGGGGGTAGGTGGTCACATGGTTCCGCAGCGCCGATTCTAAGGCCAAATCTCCCCTCAAACTCCCTTCCAGACCCCCAAGTGTGCTATTCTTTGCCGCGGCTTGGGCACATGGGGAGCAAATAAGGTACATGCATATCGTGAAGTCTCGCGTACAACAGCCGGATGAATCGCGTTGGACCGGTGTCCGCGAGATCACCGTAATGTCGGGCCCCATTATCCTCGGCTCCCTCTCCTTTGCCATCATGGAGTTTATCGACCGGGTCATGGTCAATAAACTCGGCACGGAGGCCCTGGCAGCGGTCGGTTCGGCGAGTATCTGGTCCTATACCATGAGCACCCTCCTCCTGGGCATCGTCGGCTGTGTCGGCACCTTCGTCGCCCAGTGTCTCGGACGGGGCGAGAAGCATCTCTGTGGAAAATATGCGTGGCAGGGCCTCTATCTCTCTCTCATTGCTGGATTTATAGCCGTCGCCTTCTACCCGATTGCCCCCTATCTCTTTGGGATTATGGGCCATGATCCGGAAGTTACCCGGCTGGAATTGATTTATTTTCAAATTCGACTGTTCAGTTACTTGCCCCTGGCCATCGCCACGGCCCTGGCCACCTTCTTTCAGGCCTCCAATTACTCTGTTGTGCCCATGTTTATCGCGATTATTGGCACCCTCCTGAATATCGTCCTGAATTACATGTTTATCTTCGGAAACTGGGGGGCACCCGCATTGGGCATTGCCGGGGCCGCCTGGTCGACCAATGTATCCATGCTTTTACAATGTATACTCCTCTTCGTCGTGTTTCTGAGCCCCTTCATGCACCGCCGATTCCACACGCGGGCGGATATTGGCTACGATCGCGAAAAACTGATGGAAATCGTCCGCGTGGGTGCCCCTGCGGGGGGTATGATGTTCCTGGACGTGGCCAACTGGAGCATTTTTATCAGTTTTGTTGTTGGAAGGCTCGGTGCCGTACCCCTGGCGGCCAACAATGTTGCCTTAAGCTTCATGCAATTGTGCTTTATCCCGGCGTTCGCCCTGAATCAGGGGGTTTCGGCCATCGTGGGCCAGTGGATCGGCCGGGGCGATTATGCCCGAGCGAAAGC
>CAXBPH010000194.1:0-13502 GCA_963977445.1 uncultured bacterium
TCTGAAAAGCATGCACCTGCGGACGGAAATTCCCAAGTAGGGGGGCGATTGGGGACTGCACCGACGAGGTGATTCATGGCGGGGGTGGTGTTGTCTTGGCGGGAAAAGTAGACTGACGAAGCAAAAAAGAAGCAATAGTCGGGGCCGTCCCCCTGAGGGTGTATATCCCTCGGGGGGACGGCCCCGGCTTTCTTATTTGGTCGCTGCGTACGTGTAGTGCCGAGCCAACCACGGGGTGTTTTGTGTTGGGTCGGCGCTCTTGATGCCGGTGCAGTTCCCGGTCGTTCGGGGACTGCACCGACGTGGTGATTATCGGCGGGGGTTGAGTTGTTTTGGCGGACGCAGTGGATTGACGAAGGCGTAGAGCATTAAATAGTCGGGGCCGTCCCCCTTGGGTTGGAGTGACACTCGGGGGGACGGCCCCGGCTTTCTTATTGGTTGCTGCGTTCGTGCCGTGTCGTGTCAACCACGTGGTGCGTTGTGGTGGGTTGGCGTTTGTGATGCCGGTGCAGTCCCCATGGCGTTGCTTTCCCGGCGCGGACCCGTTAGCATGGGTGGCTTCATCCTTATTGACCGATTAAACCGGAGAATTCCCATGCTGCATGTCCGTACGTTTTTTATCGTTGCGCTGGCTGTCGCGAGCCTTAGCTATGCCGAGTCCCCATCTGTTCGACTTACGATGCCGACGGCGATCTACGCCACGCCGGGGGTAGAGTCCAATCTCTATCTCGATAACGTGGTGTTGGTGATGAATTCAGCGAACTACGCCTTCGACGTGGATTGCGGTGTTGGCTTTCAAGAATCGGAACGGTGGACCTATACGCCGAAGGTCGAAGAGGTGGGCACCTATGCCCTGTCCCTGCGTGTGATCGACCAGAGCAACGCTGTCGTCGCGGAGGGCAGCACCACGGTGGTGGTGACCGACCCGGCCACGCTGAAAGACCGCGCAGTATCCACCCTGGTTATTGGTGACAGCCTCACCCATGCCTCGGTCTACACCCAGTCCCTCCTCGATTTCTGCGCCCAGCCCGACACCCCCGCCCTGACCCTGGTGGGGAGCCATGCGCCGAAGGACGACCCGGCCAATCGCCACGAAGGCTACGGCGGCTGGACGGCGGCGCGCTTTGCCACCCATTACACCGATGCGCCCCGGGATGCGCCCTACAAAGAGCGGGGGAGTCCCTTTATTTACAAGAATGACGCGGGGGAGACGGGTCTGGACTTCGCCCGCTATTGCGCAGACAACAATGGCGGTATTGCGCCGGACGTGGTAACCATCTTCCTGGGTTGCAACGACACGTTCAATGCAAAGGAAGAAGGGATTGAGGACGCCATAAACACCATGTTTACCCACATGGATACGCTCGTGGCTATGATTCACGGCTTCAGTCCCACGACGAAGATCGGGCTCATCGCCCCGGTGCCGCCCACCGTCAGTCAGGATGCCTTTGGTGCCAACTACAAGAATAACCAGACCCGCTGGCAATATCGCCGCAATCAGCATCGCGTGGTAGAGCGCATGGCGGCGACGTATGGCGGAAGAGAAGCGGAAAATCTGAGCCTTATCCCCGCGTATGTGAATCTCGACTGTGTTCATAATTACCCCACCACCACGGGCCCTGCCAACAGCCGGACGGCGATTGAGGTGACCCGACAGAACAACAGCGTCCATCCGGCGGGCACGGGCTATCAACAAATTGGTGATTCGGTGTATGGTTGGTTGCTGGCTACACTGGCTGCAGCGTGAGCGATCACAAAGAATTTGGAATTGGGAACAAGGGAAGGTGCTCGGGATGACGTTTTGGAAATCAAGTTGCTTTGTGATGGGGTTGGTTGCTGCCGGGGCGATGCCAGGCGCCCACGCCGCGGAAGAGAATACCAACTGGTCGGCCTATCTCGGGGGCCAGGACAGCGGACAGTATTCGCCTCTCACCCAAATCAATCGGGAAAACGTGACGAAACTCACGCCCGCCTGGACCTATAACAGCGAAGGGGCCAATCCAGAGCGCCTCGGCCAGATTCAATGCAATCCCCTCGTGATGGATGGCATTCTGTATGGCGTATCGCCCTACATGAAGGTTTTCGCCCTCGACGGGGCCACCGGGGTCGAAAAGTGGACCTTCACGCCCGAGGAACCCAAGAAAGTCGTGTGTCGCGGTTTTGGCTGGTGGGTCGACGGGGACAAAACGCGCCTGCTCTACGGCGGCGGCCCTAAACTTTACATGATCGACGCGGAAACTGGCGCACTGGTTGCCGATTTCGGCGATGGTGGCCACATTCGTCTTTCCGTCGGGCTTGGTCGCGACCCCGAAAAAATCTATGCCGAGTCTTCCTCGCCCGGTGTGGTTTACAAGGATCTCTACATTATCGGCCTGCGGACCATGGAATCCCACCCGGCCGCACCGGGATTTATTCGCGCCTATGACCTCCACACCGGTGCCATTGCCTGGACCTTTCACACCATACCCCAACCCGGCGAGCCGGGCTACGAAACCTGGCCGGAAGAAGCCTACACCTTTACAGGCGGTGCCAACTCCTGGTCGGGCATGAGTCTCGATGCCGAACGCGGCATTGTCTACGTGCCCACGGGCTCCGCGGCCTTCGATTTTTATGGGGGCGATCGTCACGGCGACAATCTCTACGCCAACACCCTCCTCGCGCTGGATGCCAACACGGGCGAGCGGAAGTGGCACTTTCAGACGGTTCACCACGATCTCTGGGATCGTGATCTTCCGGCCCCACCCAATCTTTTGACTGTCGAGCACGATGGCAAAAAAATTGATGCCGTCGCCCAGATTACCAAGTCGGCCTTGGTCTTTCTTTTTGACCGGGAGACAGGGGAGCCCCTCTTTCCCATCGAAGAGATTCCCGTGCCTGCGTCTGACCTGGAGGGCGAGTTGGCCTCCACGACCCAGCCCGTGCCCACGCGGCCCGCGCCTTTTTCACGTAGCAAATATGAATACGCCGACCTGCCCGACCTCACGCCAGAAACCCACGATAGCGTCATGAAACGCTGGGCCCAGTTGCGCAAAGAGCGCTTTGCACCACCCAGCCGCGAAGGCACCCTCATTTTTCCCGGCTACGATGGTGGCGGTGAATGGGGCGGGGCTGCCGTCGATCCGGAAACGGGCTATCTCTATATCAATGCCAGCGAAATGCCCTGGATTCTCACGATGGTCGACATCAACCAATTCGGCAGCAACCCGGCACTCCGGGAAGGGGCCATGACCTACGCAAAGAATTGCATCTTTTGCCACGGTGTCAATCGCGAAGGCAACACCTCCAGCATGTATCCGCCCCTGCGGGGTATTGGTGAGCGGCTCAAGCGGGAAGACGCCAAGGCCCTCCTGCTCGCGGGCAAAGGCTTCATGCCCTCCTTCACCAACTTTGGCGAAGAGAGTCTGAATAACCTCCTCGACTATATCTATGCCGCCGACGAGGCCCAATCGACGGAAGAAAAAACCGATGCCCCAACGGGTGAAAAATTACCCGCCGAATTTCGCCACACCGGCTGGAACCGGTTCGTCGATGACCTCGGCTACCCCGCCATCAAGCCCCCCTGGGGCACCCTCAACGCCATCAATATGAACAACGGCATCATCGAATGGAAGGCCGTCCTCGGAGATACGCCGAGCCTCCGTGAAGCGGGCCACGGAAGAACAGGTACCGAAAACTACGGCGGCCCCGTCGTCACCAAAGGGGGGCTCATCTTTATCGGCGCGACGAAAGACGAGATGTTTCACGCCTACGACAAAGAAACCGGCATACTCCTCTGGGAGACCAAGCTCCCCGCAGCGGGCTACGCCACCCCTGCGACCTACATGGTTGATGGCGTCCAATACGTCGTCATCGCTGCCGCTGGTGGAAAAATCGGCACCGCCGAAGGCGACGCGTATGTTGCGTTTAGAATTGAGAAATGAATTTAGAATTTAAAAGGTTCATGGGCAATTAGTGGAGATGATTTATTCGATATTTCAAGCACCGAAGGTAAAGGGGTGATTCAATGCGTTCTTGCGAAACATGGCGCAACGCTTCTTTTGGCAGATAAAACCACAAACCATGGACGTGCCGCGCGATCTGGTACTCCTGTCGAAGATGCGCCGCAGGAGGATTCGTGCGAAGGGACTGAGGAACGACAACGGGGGCTATGGGTGTTGCGGGTGTTCTGCAAGAAGGCAACTGAATCAGGCGCAGCGTGCTTGGCCTTGGTCTTGATGTAGAGACCTAATCGTATCTCCTAACCCGCGCACGAACCGGGAATACCGGATCGCGCGGCACGATTGGTGGTTTCAGTTGTTTTTGGTCAAATGAGTCTTTGTTGGTACTCATTAATTACCCTTGAACCATTTTTTAAAAAAGGGTTTTATGGAGAGACCGCCTGAACACACAATTCTAAATTCACTATTCACCATTCTAAATTCTACCGACGTTTGAAGGAAAAATTACCATGAGATTACTGATTGCACTTGCATTGTTTATTCCCCTCCACCCCACCATGGCCGCCGAGCCGGTAGCCCCGGTTGGTTACGACATTGAGGTGCAGACCATTCACGCTGGATTCGACAAGGAGACCTGTTGGGTGCACCCCCGTGCGGGAACCATTCCCGGGGAGACGCCCACGGTGGTCCTCACCATGCAGAAGCTCCTCCTCAGTGGCTCCGATATTTTCTACGCCCTCAATGAGATGCGTACGGACGATATGGGCAAAACCTGGAGTGGCCCCACGGAACACGCCAACCTCGGCCGCATCCCCTATGGCGACGGTGGCACGGCAGTGATTTGCGACTTCACTCCCAAATGGCACGCCGCCTCGGGCAAGCTCCTCGGCACGGGCCACACCGCCATGTACAACAAGGACAACAAGCTCATCCACACCAACCGCGCGCGGACGACGGCCTATTCGGTCTATAACCCCGACGAACGGACCTGGTCCACGTGGAAATCCATGGAGATGCCCGACGAGCCCTATTTCTTCAACAACGGCGCCGGATGCACCCAGCGGGTTGACCTGCCCAACGGCGACATCCTCCTGCCCGTCTACTGCAAGCCCATGGACGCCAAGCAATACAGCGCCACCATCGTGCGCGCCCGTTTTGATGGCGAAACCCTCAGCTACGTGGAGCACGGCAACCTGCTCACCGTTCCCGTAGAGCGCGGCTTTCCCGAGCCCTCCCTCGCCGAATACAAGGGGCGCTTTTACCTCACCCTGCGCAACGATGTGAAGGGCTACGTCAGCAGCAGCGACGACGGCCTTCATTTCGACGAGGCCCAGCCCTGGACCTTTGACGATGGCGAAGAGCTCGGTTCTTACAACACCCAGCAACACTGGGTCACCCATCCCGACGGCCTTTTCCTGGTCTACACGCGGAAGGGCGCCGACAACGACCACGTCTTCCGTCACCGTGCGCCCCTGTTTATGGCGCAGGTCAATCCCGAGACGCTCCAGGTCATCCGCAGCACCGAACGTATCCTCGTCAACGAGCGCGGCGCACGGCTTGGCAACTTCGCCGTGACCAAAGTGAGTGATGAAGAGACCTGGGTTACCGTCGCCGAATGGATGCAGCCCGTAGGCATCGAAAAATATGGCTCCGACAACAGCGTCTATGTGGCGAAGATTAAATGGAAAAAGTAAATCTGGACTCGTGATTGGCGCATTGAAAGACCCGCCGGGGTATCCCGCGCGGGTCTTTCCATTCGCTGTTCTTAGTTCACCGTGTTTTGGGCGTTCCCCGGCTTTATGCCCTACGACGTTGGCCCAAAACGAAAGGCGTATAGGCGGGTGCCAAACTGCAACTCAAAGCGGAGGCGAATCGCTTTGTCCGCCAAGGCCTTCAGGTCGGATTGCCCGCCCCAGCTAACCCGAAACTTCGTCCTGTTGGTTGCGTGGATGCGGTCGCAATCTTCCAGCGCAAAACCCGGTATGGGAACCCCCGTGGCGTCCTGAATTTCGACCCGAGATAACCCAACCCCCGAGGTGTCGATGTTCAGATACAAGGCGTCGCCCTCAAACCGCATGGCCGGCGTGGTGAATTCACCGCCGTCATAGGGGGCCTCCACGCAGGTGAAGCCATCCTTGCGCAACACCACCCGACTCAACACATACTGGTCCTGCACCGCCGGATCGCCCGTGTGGGGGTCGTTGATGCCGATATAATACATCCAGATTTCGTCCCCCTGGAGGTGCATCCCCCGGGTCATATACATGCCCAGGGCATCGTTGCTTCCCGCCAGACCGTTCCGAATCCACGGACGCCGTTCATAGCGCTCCCACGCCACGCCATCACGGCTCGCCGCCAGCGCGATGTCCTCCGAACCCACGTTGTATACGCCCACCGTGGTCGGCGTATAGGCGGACATATCCTCCGCGAGATACCAATCTTCATAAGAGCGATACCGCGTGTTGAACAGGAAATAGGCGTCCTGCGCCCCGGGATAGGGCACGACCTGGGGACAATAAAAGTCCATCACCTTCACGCCGCCGAAGGTAGGGTCCCGATCATCCGGCGCGAGGACGACCTCCGGCATGGGGAACGATGCGGGGTCCTCCGAAACCGAACGGCCAATCGCGCGCCGCGAATATTTATTTTCGCCGCCATACCGTTGTGTGCCGATGGTGCGAAAGTAGGGCACCCGCTCCGGCGGACACGTGAAGACCTTGTTCACCCGAACGTAGGCCACATACTTTCCCAACCCCTCGTCAAAATAGCACACGTTGTGGCTGTCCATGCCATGGGGGTAGGCGGCCTCCGCCGGGAAGATGCCCTCGCGCAGCACCGTCCAGTCCTTGCCATTCGGCGAAGTGCTCATCGAGTTTTTCAGCCCATCCAGCCGCTTGAACCGTTCCGCAGGCGGGGCGTTGGGGTCTTCAAACACCGTGGCACCGCCAAACAGAATGCCAAGCATGTCGTCCTCCTCCGGCGGCCCAAAACCCGAGGTCCGTCGCCAATGGATGCCATCCTTCGACAAGGCGCTGTACCAGAGGTACTCCATGCTGGGTTTCACCAGCGTCGAGTAGCCCCCCAGCTTGCCCTTAAGGTTAACCTCGTTGGTCTTGACAGGCGCGCACGTAACAATGCGGACGTTTTCAGAGGCGGCCAGAAATCGACCATCGATGAAGACCTGATTGTTGCTGCCGATTTCGAGGGGCACCTCGGCCGGTTCGCCGCAGACGGAGAGGGCGGGGAGCAGGAGAAGCAGGTTGAGAACGATGCGGCTTGGGCGACACAGGTGCGATAGGGCCAATAGGTCCATGATGTGGTGGTTCCTCTTTGGGAAGGGTACAGCGACTTGGGATGATGTTGGATGGTCCCAGTGTATCAAGGGAAGATTGGGGTGTCCATTGGCGGTGGGGGCGGGGGACGCCGTCGCACAAAGTCGCCGCAAAAAAACACAAGACCCGCCACTGTAACCAATCGGCCCTGACAGATGAATCGCATTCTAAATTCACTATTCAAAATTCACTATTCCTCGGTCTCACTCGTCCCACAAAACCCGCCGCAAAAAAATACTGGACACCCCCGCAGGGTCTACGCCATAATCGCCATAGAACACCACAACACGGTAACACGCCTGTTCAACGTCGGGGGCGATCAAACATGACCGAAGGCTTTATTCCAAAGCACGGCGGCTACGCCACGCTGCTCTCCTATCAGAAAGCGGAAATTGTCTACGACGCTACCGTCTGCTTCTGCCGCCGTTTCCTGAACAAACGGGACCGAACCTATGACCAGATGGTCCAGGCCGCGCGCTCCGGAAAGCAGAACATCATCGAAGGCAGCCAGGCCGCAGGCACCTCGAAGGAAATGGAGATCAAGCTGACCAACGTGGCCCGCGCAAGTCTCGAAGAGCTCCTCGCCGACTATCTCGACTTCCTGCGAACCCACGACGGCGCGATTTGGGACAAAGACAGTAAGGAAGCCCGCTACGTCAGACGGCTGAGCCAGGGGGACGGAGTCACCTTCGCCACCTACGAAAGCTTCCTCACCACACGCCCGCCCGATACCGTAGCAAACATCCTCATTTGCCTGATTCACCAGACTACCTACCTGCTCAACCGACAGATTCGTCACTTGGAAAAAGAGTTTATCGAACACGGCGGCCTCCGCGAACGGATGACAAAAGCGCGCCTCGCGACCCGCAATCACCAGCAAGGCCGAGGGCGCGATTAAATGGGGGTGGCGCAGTGTCAGCGCCCCTACCGTTTTGTGGGACGAGTGGGACATGTGGGACCGGTGGGACGGAGGAATTGCGAATTCTGAATGGTGAATTGTGAATGAGGGGATATCGCCGTGAGGCAAGGGAAACTTCACTGTGTGGCTTGGCCCCGCGCGTTTAGGAATTACGGCTCTTCCCAAAACGATGGCGTCCGTGGCACCCGCTGGCGCTGCCTCTCACCTTCCTTCGCCAAAACGTCCCACCGGTCTCACCGGTCCCACTCGTCCCACAAGGTCGCCGCAACGGGGAATCGTGTTTAACCCCGCGACGATGTATAATCGGACCTCCCTTGGCCCAAACCCAACAGAAACTCTATCCCATGCCCGAAAGAATTCCAATAATTGGCCTGTTTGCCGGACATATTTCCCGGATGACCCATAATTCAGCTGAGTGGCCTTAAGTCTTTTCCTTTGCATACCACATTTCGGTGATAGTCTAAATACAAAGGGTGGGGTCGTCGCGCCGGGTCCTGTGGCAGCAGTGCAGTGCGATTTTCGTTGAGAAGGCCACGCAACTGGTCGGGTAATTTTTCATTGGCCGCTAGAATGCGGCCATCGCTGTCGAGCGATACGATGCCACGGTCAAAAAGCCAGTGGACCGTTCGGCACAGTGCCAGCCCATTACGGCTGGAGTCTGGTCCCTCGTTAGCAACTGGACGAATGTGAGCCGCTTCGATCTCGCATGCGCCGCCTCCATTAATGATGCACAGTCCGGTAAGCGCACAGGTAGATCCGTATAGGCCGCGAATGGTCTTTCCAAAGGCTGCATCTCTTGCTGCTCGTTCTGAGAGAATCCTTGCGCGGGGCACACCATATTCTGCCGGGTCTTCTGCAGCGATAAGCAGATTGTTTCCTTCTGTTTCCATCGGCACGGTATCGTCGAATCCCAAATATAGGATACGCTCAAAGTCCATTTTTGGTATTGTTCGAACCGCTCGACCAAACCGGCCTTTGTTCGTCGACCCGTCCTCTTTCTGTAGGGCTCGCTCGGGGTAGGTTGTTCCAGTTCGGAATGGGACCGGCCTTGGGAATTCGATATAGTCTGAAACAAACGCGTAGTAGTGGTTTTCGGTTTTTGGGTCGCGCTCAATGCTGCGTACATGGGCGGTAGCGAAATAGCATTTTCGCCCCCCGTGTCCACTTGGGCTATGACTCTCCCGGCGTGGCTCGTAGTAGAGTATCCAGTCGCCGATGGCTTCGCAGGCCTGCCTGTAATAAGTCTTCGGAAAGTGATAGCGAATTTCCGGTATGTCGTCGTATTCCGGTGAGACTTTTGTGGTGAAGATCGCGTTGGCCAATTTCTACCCCCATTCCTAGACTAAGTAATTTAAAAGGAGACACATTCCATTGGAATTGTACTTTGAAGAAGCCGCCTTGAGAATTTTTAGTCAATAGAAAAATACGTTTGGCTCAGAAAATGCATCTCGTGTGCTGGGACAAGTATATTGTGTAGGCAGTAGATAAAAGTAGGTAGAAATTGTTGGCACACTTGGGAACAAACAATGAACACCCGCATCGAATACATGTACCGCGACGGAGAGAACTACAAACTGTTTCACGAGGTAGTTGTGGCCGGTGTGGTGGATATAGGCCAACTCCAACCGCACTTCTTCGAAGGTAGTTTTTTTATGCCTTCCGCCGTAGGGCTGGATGATTTGCAAGAACGACCCTATCGTGATTGCGACCATGTGTGGCACGAATTGGAGTGCGCAGAAGCAACGGACGCCCAGCCTACCGTGTCCACGACGGCGGAGGAACTACTCGCCCGTTTTAGCGCAGTTGGCCGAGCAGGATGGAGCGCGAAGATTGTTTCCGCGCGAATGGCAGAAATTCAACGTTTCATGGTTTGAGGGGAGAGGGCGATATGAATTTCGAAGTGAAAATACGTGAGTAGTCAGCCAGGCAAATCTTGGACACGCGACGAACTCATTCTCGCTATCAATCTTTACTGTAAAATCCCCTTTGGGACGATACACATCCGTAATCCACAAATCATCGCCTTGGCGACGTTGTTGGAACGTACGCCGGGTTCAGTGAGTTATAAGCTGGCGAATTTGGCGTGTATTGACCCGGCGCTGGCGCGTAAGGGGGCCTCCAACGTTAGCAAATTGGACCGGGCGGTTTGGGAAGAGTTCTTCGGGGATTGGAATGGTATGGCGTTTGAGAGCGAGGTGCTCTTGGCGGAGAAAGTCCGTCATGTCGACGCCGATGTCCAGCCTGCAGTGTCGGAAGAGTTGGCCGAATACGACGTTGTACTTCTTGTGGGCCAAAATCGTGACGCGGTGGTGAAACAACGGGTCAATCAAGGCTTCTTCCGGAAGATGGTCTTGTCTTCCTACAAGAATACTTGCTGCATTACGGGCCTGGCGGTGCCCGCGTTGTTGAACGCGAGTCACATTGTCCCGTGGGCGGCCGATGAGGCTTCGCGTACGAATCCGAAAAATGGTCTTTGCTTGAATGCCCTCCATGACCGTGCATTTGACCGGGGGTTGATTACGGTCGACGAAAAGTTTCATGTGGTGGTGTCGTCCTCGGTGATGGCGCTGAAAGGGGAGAAGGCGTCCGCCTTGCAGACCGTCCATGGTACGCCGTTGCGGATGCCGGACCGATTTCTCCCGGACCCGGACTTTCTGCATTATCACCGTCAAACTATTTTTACAGACTGAAGCTCGGCCCGGTGCGCCTGTGCCGACGGGTCGCCCCTTATATCCCATCGTCGTCTGCATCAATACCCTACGTCATTCGCTCCCCGTCCCTATTCGTCGCGGATTGCGCGTAGTTGTTCGATGAGGTGTTCTTTTTCCTGGAGGCGGAGTTTATCCACAATGTCACTGAGGTCTTCGGGGAGCATGCTTTCATTCAGTGGGTGGTAGACCTCGTCGATGGCATTGTGGATGTTCTGGAGGAGCTCGGCGAGTTCTTCGATGTTTTCGGTGGGCTTGGGGGCCAGGGTTTCGAGGAGGTCTTCGACCACCAGGTCGGGTACGTATTTAAAGCGGCGGTGGAGGGTGCTGCCGGGCGATTCTTTGAGGAAGCGCTGGAGGTATTCGACCAGCGACATCTCGCGGCCGGCGAGGTAGGTGAGGATGAGTCCCTGGCGCTCGTCGGGCACACAAAGGGCGAGGGCGCCGTAGTGGGCGGCGAGTCGGGCGTGGATTTCGGCGATACGCTGGACGATCTCGTAGAGACTCTCCTGGCGGGTGCGTCGGAGGGATTTTATGGTGACTGGGCTGAGGTGCGGCGTTTTCATGGGGCTACTTCCTTCCATGGGGCGTTCCGGTTGACCCTGTCTTTACGGGGGACCACGATGGTCGATGGTTTCGGGTGCATAGTTTTCACACGGTATTGTGTATAGGTTTTACACGGACTCACGGGGCTGTTTGGGGGGCGGACTTCGGCGGGGATGCCACCGAAGTCCGCCGTGCTTAGCGCCGTGGGGACTTTGGGCGGTGCTTAACGGTCCGGCTCTTTGTCGAGGGCCTTGTGGGAAAAGAGCTTCCCATGGTAGTCATAGACACACATTTCCAGCCGGCCCGCTTCGGGCGCCGTGGGGTCGTAGGTGGCCATCTGTTCGAGGGCTTCGGCGTCGAGGGCCAGGGCGAGGGTGTGGGCCGTAAAGGTGATGTCGCTTACCCGTCGTGTGGGGACCATGAGGCGCTCTTTGTGGAACCAGCCCCCCACATCGGCCACGAGGAAGGGGACCTCCCAGGTGTCGTCATAGCACATGAATTCATCGACCCGACCGACGGACTCGCCGTCGATGGTGATGGCGTAGCCAGTGAGCTCTTTCAGACTGCGTAAATTGGGGTTTGTCTCCTTAAACGGGGGCGATTCGAAGTCGGTGGAGGCCGTAGTCTCCAGGGGCATGATCCCGCCGCCGGCGAAGCCCGGTGCCCAATAGGGAGCCCAGCGATAGTGTTCATAGAGATAGTGCTCATACTGACGGGACACGGGGGCGTCGTCGATGAGGGCGGGGGCGTTCTCTATCTGTTCCTTCGTGGCGTTGAGGGTGAGGGTGCGCGACGCGAAATCCGCCTCGGCGATACCCTGGCGGGCCATGAGGACCTTACGTCCCGGCAGCCACTTGCCCAGGTCGATTACGGCGTAACGGACCATCCAGGTCCGTTCATCGATGAGGAAGTCATTCAAATGACCGGCGTCCCCATCCAGAGCGCTAATGCGATAATTCAGCTGTGTGTTCATGCTGCGTAACATGGTGAGTACTCCTCTGATGTTGCGCGGAGACTCAGGCCGCGTTCCAAACTGAGTCGTTTTGCTGCATGGGTAGATGCATGAACCGTGCCAGTGAACCGGTGGGTGGGCGAGGAACTTTTATTTAATGGCAACGAGGAATTTGCCCGGAAGGTCGATTGCCGCCCGGTGCCGCCCCTGCAATTCGATTAAAGCTCCTACTCCGCAATTTACGCCGGATGCACTATTCTCAATTCGAAATGCCCCGTTCCACCGCGCCTAACTGGTTGGCATATCTGTTGATAGCCTCAATTTTCCCTCCTGCCCTTGATGTAAGTGGCGTGTGTGGCTTACAATACCATGTCTTCCGGTGTCCACCGGCTGTTGAGTGAGAAGCATTCCCTGAATCAAAAAGTATGATAACGTTCGCGGCATGCGTGTGCGTATTCGATATCGTGGAAAGGATGAAGGTCCCTGGTGAATACTGAACCCGAGTCTCTTGATGAACAAGTAGCCCAGGAATGGCTTGAAGCCCTGGATGCATTGGTCGATGAATCTGGTGTACACGTCGGTCGTGAGTTGTTGGATCGAATTTCCGATCGGGCCTACGAGCGCGGTGTGCGGTTACCTTTCACGGCCAATACGCCCTATATCAACACCATTCCCGTGGATGAAGAACCCGAGTACCCGGGCGATCGCGAACTGGAGCGGCTGAACAAGTCGACCATCCGGTGGAATGCGATGGCCATGGTGGTGCGTGCCAATCGCGAAAGCGATGGCGTGGGTGGTCACATCTCCACCTATGCGTCTTCCGCCAACCTCTATGAAGTGGGCTTCAACCACTTCTTCCACGGCAAGACCGACGAACACGGTGGCGACCAGATTTACTTCCAGGGCCATGCGTCTCCCGGTATCTATGCCCGTGCCTTCGTGGAAGGCCGTCTGAACGAAAAAGACCTGAAGAATTTCCGCCGCGAGTTGGCGAAAGGCGGCGGTCTGTCGTCCTATCCCCACCCCTGGCTCATGCCGACCTTCTGGCAGTTTCCCACCGTATCTATGGGCCTGGGCCCCATCATGGCGATCTACCAGGCGCGTTTC
>CAXBPH010000195.1:0-13425 GCA_963977445.1 uncultured bacterium
CGGGTATGGCGGAAGATCCAGGGACTGTGTATGGCACCCCGGCCAATCATTACGCCATCGCATCCCATATCGAAGACCGCCTTGGCGTCTTCCGGTGTCGCGATATCGCCATTGGCAATGAGGGGAATTTTGCTGACTTCCTTGATGCGGGGCAACCAGCTCCAATCGGCGTTTCCGGTGTAGCCTTGCTTGCGGGTGCGGCAATGAACGGTAAGGGCCGAGACACCGATGGACTCCAGCATCTGGGCGACATCGAGTATGACAAAACTGTTCTCATCCCATCCGAGACGGGTCTTTACGGTGACGGGCAGGTCGGTGCCGCGCTGGACGGACTCCACCACAGCCTGAAACTTGGTGAGGTCGCGAAGCAATCCGGCACCATCGCCCCGGGTCGCGATCTTCTTCACCCAACAACCGCAATTGATATCGATCCAGTCGGCCCCGGCTTCCTGGGCGATGCCTGCGGCCTGTTCGAGGGACTCTTCCCCACTGCCATAGAGCTGAATGGCCACCGGTCGCTCGCCGTCATGAACCTGAATCTTGTGGATAGCCTGTTTCACGTTGCGCACAAGGGCTTCGCAATTGGCGAATTCCGTGAAGACGAGGTCGGCACCCTGTTCTTTACAGATACGGCGGAAGGGTGTGTCGGAGACGTCTTCCATGGGGGCAAGGCAAAGGGGCTGGTGTATGTCAATAGGACCGATTTTCATAGCGACTATTCTGGGTATTGTTCTGCGGCGAATGGGAACATATGTGGAAAATTATACCAGATTACTGCGTTGAAATGCCCAAAAGCCCCCTATCTGAATTTTTGCGGCGTACCCCACGGAAAACGGCGACCCCAGAGGGGCCGCCGCCAATCGCAAAGCGTAAAGGGCTCACATATCCATATAGGGCATGGCGGGCACCAGGCCAAGCAAACGCGCATAGACCGTCAAGGCACCGCGGTGGTGTGCGGTGTGGTCATCGATGCCGCTGATAATGGCCAGGCGCGGCTTCCCGCCCATCACCATACCTTCGGGCAAAGGAGACCGGAGCTCTTCTATACTCTTGCTACCAATGACGGCCACTGCCGAGGCCACGGATTTATCAAACCATTCCCGAGCGGCGGTGAGGGACTCTACCGCAAGAACGGGCGCCATATGGCCCTCAAAGTCCAGGTCGAATCCGTCTTCGCGATTAAAGGCCCCATCAACAAACCAATCGATGGTCTGGGCCACGTGGGCCACCTGCTGGGCCACGGTCATCAACTCTTCGGTGGGCCGAAACGACGAATGCTCCTCAGTGAAGCAGCGGGTTGAACGGTTGAAAAACTCTCCGATTACCGTAATCTGGTCAGCAAAGACTTGTGGTGTCATGGTCATGCACTCCTTATTTTCTGTTGGTTTAAGTCACAGCAAAACGTCAGGATCAAAGCGTAACACCCGACTCCTGACAGATCGTGTCAGGAGGCTGTATTAATTTTCAGTTAGTACTACCACTCTCTGGGACTACCAACGTTCGCTTTCACCACGCCACCAACGGACGTCGAAGCTGCAGCTACGGTAGCAGGGTCCCTGGCAGACCGTCAACGGCACGGAAACAGACAATAGAAAACAGTCTTTTGGCGACCTGCTCTATGGAGCGAGCGTGACTTCAATCACGTGCACCGCGAAAGGCTCGTAACTCATGGAGAAGGCCTTCACGCCCTCTTCCAGGGATAGGGGCAACTGATTCTCAAACCGCGTACCCACGGATTGCAGCGCACGGTCAAACGTAAAAGTCCCCTTCAGCATAGCGTCGTCCAGATTGACGGTCAACAGGAGAAAGCGGTTGTCATCCAGGGCTTTAATCATAACGCGGAGGGGATTGGTGGTTATGGGCTCCCCTTCCAGCGATACCGCGCAGGAAAATTCGGAACCGACCGTCGGAGAAAGGAGGACGGGGGTTAAAGTGGCAATCTCCTCGTTAATCTTCGTGGTGGCTTCCCATAGCGACCGGGATTGCACCAGCTGCATGGGCGTCGCCGGTGTCGGTCGGGTGTACCCCTCCTGGCGGGGACTGGGCGTATAGGCCACTTTGGGGTTGGGCGACATGCCAATGACGTTGCCATCGCGGGGCACGTAGGTATCCCACGTGAAATACACGATGCCTGTGGCCCCGTGAATAAGGCCGGCATAGACGGACGCCCGAAGTTGCTCCGGTGTGGGAAAGCGAAAAGCGAAAGGTTTTCCAAACTCACCTGGATCTTCAAAGGCCCCAACGATCAGCCATAAGGGGCGCTTTTCATTGCCATTGGCCACGCCGAGCGATACGGACTGGGGAATGCCATTGGGCTCGGCACCAATGGAATTTGCCCGATGTTCACGGTTCATGATGGGATAATTGTCGTGACACGAGATCGATGCGGAGGCGTTCCACTTGAGCCACCAATCGGTCGCCGGAGGCATGATCCAGGGCGCATCGTTAATGAATACAGGCAAATCAGGTGCTATCGTGTGAATGGCCTCCTGGTAAGCCTTAAACTCGGCAAACATGTTGTCCATCTCGCCCGATTGGAGCTTACCAATGGGCTCATCGTGCCAGACGTTGCCCAGAAGTTGAGGCGCATCTTTGAGTAGCTCCCGTTCGTCCTCGTTCACCTCCCCCATAAACACGAGTTGGAGATTGTGTTCGGCTGCGGCGTCCAGCACCTGTTCCAGCGGACCAAACCAGGGCCAGACCGTGTTGAATCCCGCCTCGGTAAGTACCGACCAATCACTTTCCGATTCCCATTGTTTACCGGGACGTTGGGCACCCCAGATAGCGATGGGAAAGAAGGACTCGACGGGGTCATAGTGTTCGAGGACCTTGCCCTGTTTGTTGGTATGGGGCACCCCTTCCCGGTAGATGGTCTGAATGGTATCGTTGTTACTCACAGGTTCCTGGGCGGACAAGGACTGCGTAAAAACGCCCCCCAACGCGGCGAGCATTACAAAAATAGGGTGAACCAGAACAAGAACTGGGCGTCGTCGAAGATCGTACATTAAAGTGGATACTCATATGGGAGTTGCGGTTGACGGCAAAATGCCAAGGCCGCATTCTAAGCACCCGACGCACGGAGTACAACCTGGGATTAATTTAATCGGGCGCTGTCCACCGGCGCCGCTGGTACTCCATGGCCACGTATCCACGAAATCAACGTTGCGAGGAACACCGCGATTACGGCCCATTGGATGGTTCCTACAACAAACAACCAGCCCTCTTGGACCGCGCCTGATTTACCCACCGATTCCAATAGCCAGCGGGCGGGCAAGTCAAGCCAATACACGGCCAATACCAACAGAAAACTCGGACTCTGATCGCTGAGACCAATGGTTAGCGAAATCAGGCTCAGGACCAGCCACAGCGCGAGGTGGCCGCCCACCAGAATGAGAAGGGTACGTTTCATCGTTCTATTCATGACCAACGTTCAACTCCCTGTTTACTTTGCCGTGTAGCCGCCATCGACGGGAATATTGGTGCCCGTCACGTAGGCGGAAGCGTCGCTGGCCAGAAATACGACACTACCGGCAAGGTCGGTGCTGTTGGCCATACGCCCGAGGCAGGTCCGCTCGTTGTACTGTCGAACAAAGGCTTCGGGGTGGTCTTCGGTCTGAAAACCACCGGGAGACAGACAATTGCATCGAACATTAGTTGCACCATAGTAGCTGGCGATGAATTTAGTATAGTTTATCATGGCCCCTTTGCAAAAAAAGTAGTCGGGGTGCCAGCTATGCATATCCGTGCCCCGATAATTGGCGTGATTGGGACCGACCATGCCTTTCATGGATCCAATATTGATGATGGAGCCACTCCCCTGATCGGCCATCCAATCGCCGAAGGCCCGGGTAATTAGGAATAATCCCGTGCCGTTCACTTTCATACTCAGATCAAAGTTTTCGGCCGTATCCTGATAGCTTTCTACCGGCCGAAGCACCGCGTTGTTCACCAGAATATCGAAGGTCGGTCGTTCTGCACGAATGGTATCCCGCAGGGCCAGAATACTGGATTCGTCCCCTTGATCCAGGGAGCGCGGGTAGATAGTGAGTCCTTCTTCCGCGAGGGTTTCGGCGAGGTCTTCGAGGGCGGCCACGTTGCGGGAGGCGCAATAGGTGTGGGCACCGGCCTGGGCAAGACCACGCACCAATTGCCTGCCATAGAGTCCGGCACCACCGGTGATGAGGGCGGTCTTGCCCGCGAGGGAAAAGGTGTCGAGAATATTCATGAATCATTACTCCTGATTACGACTACCATAAACCTCCCATGAGGTCGCTATGGTCATTTTCAGATAGGGCGAGATGAAAATCAATCGGGCACAATTTCCTGCCAGCTTCCACTGCGTACGGATTCATGAACGGCAAGATTAACGTGCAAGGTTTGGATGCCCTCAGCCAGACTGCACAAGGGCTTCGCGGTGCCTGCGAGGGCGTCGAGCAAGTGCGTGGCATTGGCGATGTAGAGGGCATCGCGATCGGCCAACGGGTGATCATGGTCTTCCCAGGGGCCTTCCGGCTCTGCCATTACGCGCCAACGGCTCTGATGTAATTCAAAGCGGAGGGTCGCGTGTTCGCAGACGATGGTAATATGGGATTCGTTGGGTTTCTGATAGAGATTCAGGGTGTAGTTGGCCATGATCTGATCGTGGCGGGCAATTACGTGAACCGTATCTTCCACGGTGACGCCAGCGAGATGTTGGTGATCGGCGTCGGCGACGAGGCGGGTAATGGGCCCCACCAGGTATTCGCCCAGATTGAGGAGGTGGGTCATCGCATCGTGGATGGCTCCCCCACCCTGGGCCGGGTCCGCGAAGTACACCTCCCCATAGGCGGGACGATATTTTGGAAAGTACTGACCAATGGAACCCAGCACCTGAAGCGGTTTCCCATACTGTCCGCCGTCGAGCGCGGCCTTGAGGGTGGCGGTGCCGGGATGGGCACGAATCTGATAACTCACAGCGGCCATAAGGCCTTGCTCACGGACGCGACGGCGCAGCGATTCCACCCCCTCCAGGGAAATGGATAGCGGTTTTTCAATCACGATATCGAGGCCGGCATCGACGGCCTGACTTGCAATGGGAATATGGGTGTGGGCGGGCGTGGCAATCAAGACGCCATCCCAGGGTTGGGCCAGGGCTTCGGCAAGGTCGCCCGTCCCATAGGCCACGTCGTAGCGCGTCGCCACGGACTCACGAAGTTCATTGTTGAGTTCACAAATCCCTACGGTGACCCGCCCCGTGGCCAGAAAACAGCGCACATGCCGCTCTCCAATGGAACCCACACCAACAATTAGTATCCGCTGCATAAGATTTCCTGACTACGATATTTCGATAAAAAGGGCGAAGGAATAGCATGTCTATGATGGGTTCCATTATACATATCGGGTCATACTGCGCCGACATCACAGATTCATAATCGAAGTGTAACAACCATGCTCTCGCCCTCCTCGCCCATGTGCCACGTCGGCATGATTGCTTTTTGGGGCCCAGAGCGAAGTTCGGGTGCGTCGGAGGCGTGTTGTTTGTACGTCTTCGACGTAATGCAGGCAGGCCGCCCACCTTTGGCGCGTCCGAGACCTGCGCTCCCAAGTCTCCCGATCTCGAAGCTGGCAACGGATTGTGTTGGAAAAACTTGAAGACTAATCTTCACCAGACAAGAACCACAGATCAATGGGTAAAACCGAACACGGGCAAGTCCCTGCAGACTTGCCCGTGCCACGCGCAATTTTATTACAGACCTGATGCTATCGAGAAATCATCAATACCCTTCGGCAGCTTGAGATTTTACGATCATCCAGACTCCGTCCCGGTTCTCCAGGGAGAGTGAAATCACCATGGAGCCGAATGTGCCCTCCACGTCGACGGTGCCAACCTTGGCTTTCGTGCCGTCTATCGTCGTCGTGCCGTCATCCACGGTCATCTTCAGGCCATCGAGCATACCACTGGCGAAGGCCTCTGTGAGGAAGGCCCGCAAGTCTGCTTTGCTGCGCCCATCATCGCCGACATAATCTTCGGCATAGAAGGTAAGGGTCGATTCCAACTGTAATTCTTCGATGGCCTCCGTCCAGGCTTCCAGACGGGCACTGAGGGAGGACTCGGCGGTAGCGGCCTGACCATAGTCCAGAACGGTGCGGGATTCGATATGTCCGGCCAGATCTTCCGGCAACCACCAGCTGGGCTTCATCAGGCGCTTGCTGAAGAGCTTTTCTGCCTGGTCTGAATAGTGGGACGAATCGGGACGATCGCTTTGGCCTATCGGAGGCGCGGTCCAGCTTTGAATGGGCGACGTCAGATGAATAATCTGCGTAGAGGTCTGGCCCGCTCGGCCCATGCGGAGGTTGTCGTCGTCGACCCCCTTATACTTCACATTACGCAGGGTGACTGTTCCAAATTCACCGTCACCGCCACCACCCACAGGCCAGGATTTATCATCACGGCCCACGCGGAAGAATTCGCCCCAGGTGACATCGATGCTATCAAAATCTTTCTTCATAGCTGCCATGGCATTGGCGAAAGATTGGAGCGCCGCGCCCGCCTCTTCGTCAGAGATTTCTACCTTCTTATAGGCCTCTCCGGTCACGACTTTATAGTATTGGTCGACCCGCTCCTGGACATCTGTCATAACGTCCTCGCCATGATCGGCTTCCAGCTGCTTCCGCCAGTAGTGGTATTTCAACGCGCCGGTTTCGTAGCGCCGCAGTTCCTGATTCCACGCGAGTATGTCTTCCATGCCCGCCTGGTAATCTTTGTTGTCGGCGAAGACATCCCCCATGCTCTCATGGGCTTCACGGAGGATATCAATCCAGTTTTCGACACCATAGGGGCGCACATCAAGACCATAAGCGATAGCCTCTTCGACGGTGACAGAATCGTCTTTCGACAAGAGTTCGACCGCACGGGCACCCCGGAGATTGGTCCAGCCACCCCGTTCGCCGTAACCCAAATCGCCATAGATATAGGCGGGGTATTTGTCGGGCGTCAAGGGGCTGTTGACCATCATGGCGTCCGGCGGGATGTTACAACACTGCATATAACCCTGCTCGGGATTCAGAATCTGGACCAGGTCTGACGGATCATGAATGCCGAGCCATTCGGAGGCGGAGGTCGATCCATCAACGGGGCGGTCCCAATCGTAGCCTTCGGGCCGATGGGGTACACGACCGCTTCGTTGATAGTACGTATTGCCTGCGGTGTCCGCCACCATAAGATTCTGGGGAAACATGGTGAGGGATTTCAGGGCAGCAATGGCCCCGGTATAATCTTTGGCGAAATTGAGCTGATACCACGCCTCGTTTCCGTTGACGATATCCGCATAGGAGGTCTTGAGGGCGTAGGCCTTGCCATCTTCCATGGCCACCACGGGACCATAGTGACTGTCGTAGAGGGTCATTTCCACGGGGTCGCTATCCGCCACGGCAATCGAAATTTCCCGGGTGCTGATATCGCGCCAGCCGTCATCGTATTTATACTGGAGGGGATTGTCCGGGTTCAGCGTGAGTTCATAGACGTCCGCCGTGTCGGGGGCTCCCGTCGTCATTGCCCAGGCCAGATTGGCGTTGTGGCCGAGACCGATGTAGGGCGTTCCTGCGAGATTAAATCCACTGCCCACCAGATCGCCGGCATGAATACGGCATTCCCAGAATCGGGACGGACCATACCAGGCCAGGTGGGGGTCCACATAGAGAATGGGTTTTCCACTTGCACTACGCTCGGGCCCAACGGCAAATTGATTCGACGCCCGACGGGTCTTTTTGATTCCGGGCTCTATCCCCCCACGAAGCAAATCGCCAAAGCCATCATCGATGGACCAGGAATAGAGGAACATGCGACCGAAGGCGATGACCATGGGCACATCCACCTGCTTGCTGCCCCACCAGGAGGGCACATCTTCGGGATGGGCCGCGTAAAAGGCGTTGACACCATCCACATAGGCTTGAATATGGGCCAAGAGCTCGGGACGCAGCGTCACAACCCCGCGCTGGGAAATGCCGTAGTGCTCCCACATGTGGGAGACCATATCGGCTTTAACCGCGCCGGGACCATCAAAAACCGCGCTCTCACCCATGGCTCGGGCTAGATTCTTCAGCAATTCCTCGGGCCGGTCATCCGCCTGGGTCCACCCCATGGCAAAGAGCCCGGCCTCGGCGGTGGGTGCATAAATATGGGGAATACCCCAGGTGTCGCGATAAACCACCGTCTTTCCGGCATCCTCGCCGGTACCCGGCAGGGCCTCGGCGGCAGGGGCCGAATTAGATACAGCGATGGTTGCCACCATCACGAGAACATAGAGGGGACCGAATTTCTTCCTAAACATGCACATTTTCTCCCGACCGGGGCGTGAAGCCCATTGTGGTGATATTCCCTGCATTGGCGCGTGCCGATTGCCCGTGCACCCTATTGAAAGTCTATTTCGTGAAGACGCTGTTGTCAACAAACGGATGCAGATACAACAGCGACATTTCTGATTAGACGCGGCTACTGCACGATTGGTGTCAACACGCCTTCCCACACTACCTCGTCCGCGCTGAAATGGCCCTCATTGTGTCTGCACGGATTGTGAAGCGGTTCGTGTAGGGTGAACACGGCATTCATGGGTTTAAACTTGCACCAACGCAGGTCAGGGCATCTTGCCTGACCCGAGGCAAACCCTACGATATGAAGTAACACACGGGCACCTCGCAGCGCCGTAGTATCCAAAGGTGGAAGCCGCTTACCTAACATCCCGTGCCCGACAAAACTTAACATCACGACGGGTCAGGCAGGATGCCTAACCTACGTTGGTCGCCGTCACTGAATCCAGGTGAACAGCGCTAAAATCAAGGCAATGACATCTATTTCCATGTGGTTCCCCGTTAGTTAGTGAACGAAGCTTTGCTCGGACCCCACCGTAAAAACTCAGTTGCCGTTTGTTTTTGTTTGAATTCCTATCAATCTACCCATAGACTGGGACAAAACCATGGCCTTTTAAGGAGATGACAATCGTGTATTCCCGCTATGCAGTTCAATCTGTATTTACTACGCTGCTGCTCACCCTATTCCTATCGCTCGGGGCCTATTCCCAGACACTGAACGTGACGCTTGATGCCCGTAATCTCCCCCGCCGTTTGCTCCACAGCACCATCGAAATGCCCGTGAAACCCGGCCCTTTTACCTTCTGGTATCCCGAATGGATCCCGGGGATTCATGCGCCTCGGGGGCCGATTCAGAATATGGCCGGTCTCACCGTGGAAACGGCCGATGGCGTGTCCATCCCCTGGACCCGTGATCCCCTCCAACGCTATCGCTTTGATTGTGTCGTTCCGGAGGGCACGACAACGTTGCGTATTTCTCTGGACTACATCACCAACCAGCCGTCCACCAATTCCAAGGGCGTGGACAGCTATGGCAACAGCCTCCTGGGTATGGTGAATTGGAATACGGTGCTCGTCTATCCCGATGGTTCGGCGAGCTCCGACTTGCGGGTAACCGCCACGCTCACAGTTCCGGAAGATTGGAAGGCAGCGACGTCACTTCCCTTGACCAGCTCCGAGTCGGGCGTCTACCAATATGGAGACGTCTCGTTCACGGAAATTATGGACAGCCCGGTGCTGCTGGGCGCCTATCTCCGCTCCATTCCGCTTGATACGGGTGATGGCGCACCGGTCTCCCTCCATCTTGGCTCGGAAGCGGAGCAAGCCCTCCAGATAAAAGACGAATTGATTGATAAGTACAGCAAGATGGTCCAGGAGGCCTACATCCTGTTTGGCAACACTCACTATGAACGCTATGACTTTCTGGTGACGTGCAGCAATGACCTCCCCTACTCGGGACTGGAGCATCTGCGGTCCAGCTATAACGGTGTGGGTGAGCGGGACTTGATGAAGGAAGAAAAACTCAAGAGCTGGGTCGGCTACCTCCTTCCCCATGAATATGTTCATTCCTGGTGCGGTAAGTACCGTCGTCCCGAGGGCATGGTGCGCTCCAATTTTCACACGGCGAAAGACACCCGCCTGCTGTGGGTCTATGAGGGGCTGACTCAGTATCTCGGCCATGTGCTCACGGTGCGCAGTGGCATCTGGGATCTTGAGCACTATCGGGAGGTTCTCGCAGGCAATCTGGGTAGTTATATGCGCCAGGAAGGCCGCAAATGGCGCCCCCTGGAGGACACGGCAGGCGATTCCTATCACCTTCGTGGAGGCAGCCCCTCCTGGAGCAAATTGCGCCGTGGCCAAGACTACTACAACGAGGGCTTACTCTTCTGGCTGGATGTGGACACCCTGATTCGTGAGAAGACGGAGAACAAGAAAAGTCTGGACGATTTTGTAGCCGCGTTCCTGGGGAAATCCGGGGATGACAGCGAAATGCTGGGCTACGATGAATCGGAGATACTTGCCGTGCTAAATGAGGTGGTCCCCTACGATTGGTCAGACCTCATTACCCATTGGATAAAATCGACACAAGAGTCCCTGCCCCTCGATGTGGTTGGTCGCCTCGGGTACCGTCTGGAATATACCAGCGAACCGGGCGATTATGAACGTGACCGGGAAAAAGAAGGCAACTATGCCTCGGCCTATCACTCCCTCGGCATGTCAATCAGCGATTCGGGTGCCGTCCACGGGACACTTGTTCCCGGCATGGCCGCTGATTCAGCAGGCTTGGCCCCTGGCATGAAAGTCATCGGCGTGAATGGCAAGAAGTTCACCCTTGACCGCTTTCGGGATGGCGTGAAAGACACCACGACCCGCAACAACATTGAGTTGTTGACGCTGGATGGCGATGTGTTTAAGACCTTTGTGATCGACTATGCCGATGGCGCGCGCTATCTCCATCTGGTGCGGGATGATGCGCACCCGGATCGCCTGGAGATCATTTTAAAGGCACGTGTGAAACCCTGATTCGATTTCAGGAATCGCCGCCTGCACGGGTACCACGGAGTCCATCCTGAAGCTTCTTACGGGTATTGTCCAACTCTTTTTGCAAGGTGTCGTTATCCATCCGCAGAAAGGTAACCTGCCGCTCTGCTTTTTGCAGGGCTTCCTGCGTCGACACCAGCTCCCCGCTGGTCTGGTGCAGACGGCCCAATAGTACTTTGGTCAAGGCCCGCTGGACGAGCTGTGAAAAGAGACTGTGCTCTTCCAGTGCCAGGCGGCTCGTAAAACGAGGATTCATGGCCAGACAGGTGACACTGTCGAGGGCGTTGACTGTCGCAGACCGTAATTCTCCCGTGAGCGCACCGAATTCACCAAAGATTTCGCCTGGATCCGTCATGGTGCAGATTTCCTGCTCATTGATAGAAACGGTCACCGAACCGGAGGCGAGGACATACATACGATCACTCTCATCCCCTTCGGTGATGATGGTGACCCCGGCAGCATAAGACAACACCTCGCTGGTGGTAAGCATATCACGCAATTCCGGACTATAAGGCCCACTCTTCCCGAGGTACTGCAACATGGGCGATTGGGAAAGGGCCTCAACCAGACTTTCACGGATATTGGGATTGGGGTGATTCACAAAGGTGGTTCCTTACGGCTACTACGACATCATGCCACGGGCGCGACGAATTCACAAGGTTGAACACCCCAAATAGAACGCCCCACCGGGCAAGGACCGCGGCGGGGCGAAAGCGTCATATTTAAATGAATTTAACTGCCGAGCAAACTCAACGCAGATTGCGATGTCACGTTGCTCTGCACGAGGGTAGATATGCTGCCCTGCAAGAGTAATTCGTTTCGTGAACGCTCGATACTGGCCCTGGCCAAATCGAGGTCGCGAATATTGGATTCCGCTGCCTGCGCATTCAGAACGGAAGTTTCGCGCTGACTAATGGCGCTTTCGAAGCGATTCTGTTGGGCACCAATTCTAGAGCGATTCTGGCTTACCTGGCCAAGGGCGGTATCAGAAGAATTCAGCGCCGCAGCAGCACCTTCTACCGTGCTGATGTCCACCGTGTCCAGACCGAGGGCGGCGCTGTTGGACTGGGTAATGTTAATTTGATTGCCCGACTGGGTCCCCAAGTCAATATTGGTATCATTATTCAGAAGGTTTTGACCATTGAACTGGGTGTCTGTGGCGACACTGTCGATTTGTGCGCGCAACTGCTGCACTTCTTCGTTCAACGCGGCACGATTTTCGTCACTCAGGGTACCATTCTGGGCCTGAATCGAAAGTTCACGAATGCGCTGAATCGCGCCCTGCTGAACAACCAAGCCACCTTCAGCCGTCTGGGCCACGTTAATGCCCGATTGAAGACTGTTGAGCTCTACCTGTCCTTGACGAACCTGGGTGTTAAAACGCTCGGCAATGGCAAGACCTGCCGCATCATCGGCGGCACGATTGATCCGCCGCTGCGATGCGAGCTTTTCGAGCACATTGGAAAGTGCGCCATTCGCGCGATTGGCCTGACGTCCTGCTTGTAACGCCGGGATATTTGAATTGATACTAAGTCCCATATATGCGTACCTCCAACGGCTAACACCACCTCGAACCCAAACCCGCCCGTTCAAGGAAACTATACCACACTCTGCAGGTGCTGCCTAGGAACCGCACCAAAATCGCACAGTCTCAGAGTATCAATTTCCATTAAAACTATAAATTCGCGCGATGTAGCCCCGAATTCGTCGCCACTACATGTGAATCAATACCTTCATGACATCCGGTTCTGCCGCACGTTTCAGGGCATCTTCGGCGTCATTCAGGGAAAAGGTGTCGGTTATCAGGGGACGAACGCCTACGTTTCCGACACTCAGAGCCTCCAGCGCGGGACGAAACGGGCCGCACCGGGAGCCAAGGATTGTGACCTCATTAATGACGGGCTGGCTGAAGTCCAACGCGGTTGGGTGGGCCACCGTAGTCTTCAGGATGACCGTTCCTTCCGGGCGTACCAGCTCCAAGGCCCGGCCAAAGCCCAAATGGGAGCCGGTAGCCTCCACCACAATATCGGCACCGCGCATAACCGGTTCGTCTGCCAGGGCGGTTTTGATACCCAGGTCGCTGAGGAGTTTTAATTTCCAGGGGTGCTTTCCAATACAGACCATATTCTTGGTGTACAGCCACAGCACCTGGGCGCAGAGCTGTCCCAGTTTTCCATCGCCCAACACCACGACACGATCGCCGTCGTTCACTTTAATTTGCTCGGTAATGCGGAAGGCCGCCGCCGTCGGCTCGGTAAAGACCGCCACATCATCCATGGCGGAACTCGGTGCGAGATGGAGGTTTTCTTCGGGCAGGGTCAGGTAATCCGCGAAGGCACCATTGCGCTTGACGATACCGAGGACGGAACGGTCCAGGCAATGATGGGGCATTTCCATGCGGCAATAGTGGCAGGTGTGGCAGACGCAGTTGATCTCCCCCACCACCCGCTTGCCGATGAGATGGGGATTTCCGGCGTGCTCCACCATGCCCACAAATTCGTGGCCCAAAGTACCATTGAAATTCATATAACCCCGGGC
>CAXBPH010000196.1:0-13299 GCA_963977445.1 uncultured bacterium
CTTCGTACGGCGCAGACGTACGAAGAGTGGGTTCGGGTGCCTTGACCCAAGTCGACGTCAGAAAAAAGTAGTTATTACCGTAGCTCGGCTCACCGAAAATCCCACAATGAAACAAAGCCACTGCCAGGTCACCCATTAGTCCACCCGGTAATCGCCCCCCAAGGCACCCGAACCCTCCTGCGGCGGATCTTCGACCGGGAATACCGGATCGGGTGGCACCCCGGCGTCCATACGGTTCAGCAAATGGGAAACGAAGTCTACCGGACATTTTTAATGCGATTGCCCTGGTTCGTAGCCCGTGTTCGAGTTTTGCAACGGCCTGCTACGCCAGAATAGGGCGAACTACGTTGCCGGCCACGTCGGTGAGGCGGAAATCACGCCCCTGAAAACGGAACGTCATTTTCGTGTGCTCGATGCCGAGCAGGTGCAACAGGGTCGCATGAAAGTCGTGTACGTGAACCACATCGTCCACGGCATTGTAGCCGAAATCATCGGTGGCACCGTGGGTTATGCCGCCTTGGACGCCGCCACCCGCCATCCAGAGTGAAAAGCCTTTGATATGATGGTCGCGCCCGGAACCCTGCGCCATGGGCGTACGCCCGAATTCTCCACCCCAAATGATCAGGGTATCTTCCAACATGCCCCGCTGGGCAAGGTCCTTCACCAACGCTGCGGAAGCCTGGTCCACCAACTTTGCCGTCGTGGCCATGCCGTCTTTGATGCCGCCGTGATGATCCCAACCACGGTGATAGAGCTGAATAAAACGCACCCCACGCTCGGCCATGCGCCGTGCCAGCAGGCAGTTGGAGGCAAAGCTTCCATCGGCACCTTCGGTGCCATACATCTCTTTAATGTGCTGCGGCTCGCTGGAAAAATCGACCAGTTCCGGCACACTGGTCTGCATCTTGAAGGCCATTTCATACTGGCTGATCCGGGTCTGGATCTCCGCATCCTCCGTGGCCTCTTCGTGGTGTTGATTCAACGCCTGAACGGTGTCAACCACATCACGTTGTCGCTGTGCATTGACGCCATCCGGATTGCTTAGATAAAGCACCGGATCCCCCGTCGAATGGAATTGAACCCCCTGGAACTTACTGGGCAGAAATCCGCTATGCCATTGACGGGCAGCGATGGGTTGGGATTGGCCGCCGCCCACCGAAGTGAGCACCACGAATCCCGGCAGATTGTCGGCCTCACTCCCCAGGCCATAGGTGACCCAGCTTCCCATACTGGGCCGACCGGAAATGGAGGTGCCCGTATTCATGAAGGTGTGGGCAGGATCATGATTGATTTGCTCGGTCTTCATGGAGCGAACGATACAGATGTCGTCGGCGATGGAACCAATATGGGGAAAGAGGGTGGATATTTCCTGCTTGGACTTGCCGTAGCGCTCGAAAGGGTGCTGGGGGCCGAGACAACGAAGCTGTTGCCCCTGTAACTGGGCAATCGGCTGGCCTTCCGTGATGGAGGGCGGCATGGCCTGTCCATCGAGTTCCGCAAGCTTTGGCTTGTAGTCAAAGGATTCGAGATGAGAGGGGCCACCCGCCATGTAGAGGTAAATCACCCGCTTGGCTTTGGGCACGATATGGCGCGGCGTGACGAGGCCGTAGCGCAAGACGTCTTCTGCCGACGGGACAGGCGCGGCGGTCGCGGCCCGTTGCATCAGGCCGGCCAGCGCGAGGGAGCCAATGCCCCGTGACGCGCGCCCGAAAAACTGACGTCGCGTTTGCAGGAGTTGGAGGTCGTGGTAATTCATATCATTCACCTCAATCGCTTAAAATCAGCTTCGGGTTATCGTTTCATGGAGATTCAAAATGACCCGCGTCACCGACGTCCACGCGGCGAGGTCCGCTACATCGACGCCTTCCGGTACCGGTGTCATTCCCGCCTCAAGCACCGCCTTCGCCGCTTCGGGATCCTGGCTATATTCCATCAGATGGCTGTGGTATAGATTCCGAATCAGTTCCAGTTCCTGGGCATCGGGTTCGCGGGAAAGAGCGTAGTGATAGGCCAGGATGATTCGGTCATCGCTGCGCTCACCACCTTCCGCCATAATGCGTTGTGCAAAGACCCGGGCCGCTTCCACGTAGGTGGGGTCATTGAGCAACACCAGGGCCTGCAACGGCGTGTTGGATGTGGTACGTTCGGCAGTGCATTCTTCCCGGCTGGGGGCGTCGAAAGCGAGTAAGCTCGGGTGGAGGAAAGAGCGCTTCCAGAAGGTATAGAGGCCCCGTCGATATTGGTCCGACCCCGTGTCGGTGTCATAGGCCAAAACCCCACCAAAGGTATTGCAGTTGGCGTAATAGCCTTCCGGCTGATAGGGGAACACCGAGCGTCCTCCAATATCGGGTGCCAGCAGTCCACTGATTGCCAATGCCCCGTCGCGAACGAGTTCGGCTTCAATACGATATCGGCTCTGGCGCGCATACAGCCGGTTAAAGGGATCCTGGGCACGCAACGTTTCGGTGGGCATGCTGGACTCGCGGTAGGTCTTCGAGGTGACCATGAGTCGCACCATGTGCTTCACATCCCACCCGCTGTCCACAAATTCACGGGCGAGCCAGTCCAACAATTCCGGATGGGTGGGCCATTCCCCCTGGGCACCCAGATCGTCGAGGACTTTGGAAATACCGATACCGTAAAATTGCTTCCAGAGGCGATTCATCGTGACCCGCGCCGTCAGCGGATTGTCCTTCCGGACGAGCCAGTTTGCCAGGTCGAGGCGGTTCGCACGGCGATCGGTGACGCCCAGGTCAGGCAGTACCTCCGGCGTATCGGGTAGTACCTCTTCCCCGCTCTCATCGAGCCAGTTACCCCGCGGAAGAACCCGGGTAATCCGTGGCTCTGGCAGAGACTTGGCAATGAGGGTCGTTTCCATACCCGCCTTGAGGGCATCAAATTCATTCCGGCGCGCCACGAGGGCGTCCCGTTGGGGTT
The DNA here is from genome assembly GCA_963977445.1 of uncultured bacterium. GTDB lineage: Bacteria > Hydrogenedentota > Hydrogenedentia > Hydrogenedentales > JAEUWI01 > JAEUWI01. The sequence goes on from CAXBPH010000196.1 coordinate 2,938, forward strand.
GCAGTGCAGGAGTGGTGGCCAGGAAGAAGTCTGCCAGCTCGGCCCGCTCGGCCGGTGTGCGAAAACCCGCCCCGGTCCGTAATGTCGTCTGCAGCGCGGGAGGCAGCGTCAACCATGGCGTCGTAGCAGCCACCTCGTTCCCCGTCTGCTTCAGGCGAAAACAATCGATTTGGTGCGCGGCAAACTGGGATTCGAAATGCAAGGCGACCTCAATCTGGCCCCCGGCCGCCGTCGCTACAGGCGCACCAAATCCAAATATGGCCACGTGGTCCCCCTTGGTAAGGTGACCATCTACGGCCCAGCCCTGGCGCTTGTCGTCGTTCAATGCATTGGTGACGGGGTACTCCGCCTGGGAGTAATCGGCCTGGGCGGAAACCACCGGGATGGCCGTGCTGGTTTCGGCACCTGGGGCCCGATAGGAAGCCACAAACTGGGTCAGGACAAAATTGCCACCGCCCCGTGAGACACCATCCAGTTCGGGGTGGTTGAAGGTCTCCAGCATGAGCGCCCGCACGACGCCGTCTTCGGTGGGCACGTGAAGGGTATAAATATCCTGGGCCTTTTCGGGGCCACGGGCGATAATACGATCCCCGTCTATCGCCGCAAACACGGTCTCGCCCTGGGAGGTTGTTTCGGTGGGCGTAGCCAATTTCCAGAGGGACTCGGAATCCTTGCGCTGCTTCAGGACCTCCTCTTCCCACGCCGCCCGGGCCGCATCAAGCTCGGGGGTCACTGTCTTCAGCGTAGTTTCAAGCCCCTGGATAGCGGCCAACAATTCCGTCTCCCGGGTCGCCTCTTCGGGCGTGGGAAGATACATAAAGGGGTCCCACTTTTGCCCGGAACCATAGACGCCCTTCTCTTCGATATCGGCGAAGAAGGCGGAAAATTCGTAGAAATCCCGTGTGCTCAGGGGGTCAAATTTGTGGTCGTGGCATTCGGCGCAGCCCATGGTCGCGCCCATCCACACGGTCGCTGTGGTGCGCACCCGATCGGCGGCGTATTTTGCGATGTACTCTTTGGCCTGAGCGCCCCCCTCGGCTGTAATCTGATTCAGCCGATTGTATCCGGAAGCTATCAATTGCTCCCGCGTGGGCTCGGGGAGCAGGTCGCCGGCCAATTGCTCGCGGGTGAACTGGTCAAAGGGCATATTGGTGTTAAACGCGTTGATCACATAGTCGCGAAAGGCCGAAATGCTTCGGAATTCGTCGCTGTGGTACCCATTGGAATCGGCATAACGAACCGCGTCGAGCCAGTCCATCGCCATTCGTTCTCCGTAATGGGGCGAAGCCAATAGACGGTCTACCAGCGCCTCGTAGGCCGTCGGGCTCTGGTCGGCCACAAACGCCTCCACATCGGCGGGCGTTGGGGGCACGCCGAGGATATCCCAATGGAGGCGACGCATCAGGGTGCGCCTGTCGGCTTCGGGTTGGGCGCTGAGGCCGTTGCGGACCAACACGGCTTGGACGAAGCCGTCGATGGGCGCCGTGCTCCCGTCGCCCGCAGGGGCGGCATGGGGTGCCGGGGGAATGTAGGCCCAGTGGGGCTCATAGGCCGCCCCCTGTTCCACCCAGGCCTTTAGAATAGCTTTCTCCCCCTCGGTAAGCTGCTTCTTTTGATCGACGGGAGGCATCTGGTCATCGGCGTCGGTCGTAAAAATTCGGTGGACCAGTTCGCTGGTCTCCGGGTCGCCTGCCGAAATAACCTGGGCTGCTTTGGATTCCACGCCTTCGGCGGGGGGCAAGTCAAGGCGGAGATCGCCTTTGCGCGCGTGTGAATCAGGCCCGTGGCAGGCGTAGCACTTGTCCGAGAGGATAGGTCGAACGTGTCGGTTGAACCCAATGTGCTCAGGCAGATCGGACGCCTCGGGAGAAGCAGCCCATGCGCCGTGGACGGTGCTTAGAGTAAGCAGGCCGACGCCTACGATGTGTCGCCATTCCATCACACGATACTCCATCGATCCCGAGAGGGACCTTAAATGAAACGGGGTGCTGTTGCCATCGAATTTCCGATAGCAACAGCACCCTAAGTAGACTACTTATGCTGCGCTGGGGTTACACTTTTTGCAGACCAGGTCGGTCTTGCGGGCTTCCACACAGCAGGGATGATCACATTCCGTCTTGGCCAGCAGGGCCTTGGGACAACAGCTTCCCTCGTCAAAACTCAAGGCCACCTTGGGGGGCGTTGCCGACTTGGGATTGCACTTGGCGCAGACCGTTCCCGCCGCAGCCGCTTCTACGCAGCAGGGGTGGTCACAGGTCTTGCCTTCGGCTTTGGCCTTGGCGCAGCAACTACCTTCATCGAAGGCGAGTTCGGGAGCCGGGGCGGCCGATTTGGGATTGCACTTGGCGCAGACTTTGCCCGCCGCAGCCGCTTCTACGCAGCAGGGGTGGTCACAGGCCTTGCCTTCGGCCTTGGCCTTGGCGCAGCAGCTGCCTTCATCGAAGGCGAGTTCGGGAGCCGGAGCGGCCGCCTTGGGATTGCACTTGGCGCAGACTTTGCCCGCCGCAGCCGCTTCTACGCAGCAGGGGTGGTCACAGGCCTTGCCTTCGGCCTTGGCCTTGGCGCAGCAGCTACCCTCATCGAAGGCGAGTTCTGCTGGTGCCGGTTCAGGCGCTGGGGCCGGCGCGGCCATGCCCTTGGGATTACATTTGGCGCAGGCGGTTTTCGCAGCCCAGGCTTCTTTGCAGCATTCATGATCGCAAAGCTTGCCACCGGCATAGGCCTTGGCGCAGCATCCATCGGCATCAAACTTGGCCACGATAGCCAGCAGTTCGGCGGCACCGGAATTGCACTTGGTGCATACCGTGTTGGCTTTGCGGGCTTCTTCGCAGCAAGGGTGATCGCAGACCTTGTTTTCAGCGGCCGCTTTGGCGCAGCAACTGTCGGCGGTAAACATTTCCTTGGGAATTACCAGGGCCATTTCCGTCGTGGGGACAGCGGCGGGGTCGAGACCCATATCTACCGCGAGGGCGGGCACCGCTGCCTTCAAACCATCCACACCGGCGGGGGTAACTTCGGTCTGCCAGAGAAAGAGCTTCTTGAGCTTTTTGAGGCCCTTGAGTTGCTCCAGACCGGCGTCGGTCACCTTAGTGCCATAAAGATTCAGGTATTCCAGATGCTCCAGCTTCGCAAGGTGAGCCAGACCGGCATCGGTCACCGCCGTCCGCTCAAGATGCAAACGCGTGAGCTTGACGAGCCCGGCAACCTGGGCAAGACCACCGTCGGTGATTTTGGTGTTCGCCAGGTTGAGCCAGGTCAACTGCGCCGTGAGCGGGGGCAACGTCGCCAATTCGGCGTCCGTTACTTTATCACCGATAAGGTGAAAATCAACCCGAACCAGCGGCGTCTTCATATCCAACGGCATGGCCAGACCACCCAGATCGGTAACGACCGCGAGAAGCTCGGGGGCGGCGGGTGCCGTGTCTTTGGCGAGAATCTCGAGAATATTTGGCTCGTCTTTCTTGCTGCCCGCCATGGAGGCCGCTGCGGCTTCTGCCGTCCAGCCTTCAAAGTCCGCACCGGCAAGAATCCAGGCGCTGATGGCTGCGGTCTGCTCTGCCGTGAGGGGATCGCCCTTGGCAGGCATGATGTCGGGATCGTCGGCAGGGAGAACGGTAAGTTTGAAGAAGGTACTTTCTTCGGGCTTGCCCGCAACGATGATCGGGCCGTTTTCGCCGCCCTTCATGATGGATTCAGGGGAATCCAGACGCAATTCGCCTTTTTGCTTCTCCGGTCCGTGACAGGATACGCAACGTTCTTGAAGTACAGGCCAGATCGTGGACGCGAATACGCCACCGGCGGCTTCTTCCTTCATGGGTGCGGGCGCAGCCGCCGCATCAAAGACGGCACCTGCGACAATCCAATCGTGGATGAGCTTGGTCTGGGCCTCCGTCAGCACATCACCTTTCGCGGGCATGATATCGGGGTCATCGGCAGGCAACACGACGAGTTTATACAGCGTGCTTTCTTCCGCCTTGCCGGCAACGAGGACGGGACCATTCTCGCCGCCCTTGAGGATGCCTTCCTGTGTATCGAGCCGCAACTCGCCTTTTTGCTTTTCCTCACCGTGGCACTTGAAACAGCTTTCCTGAAGGATAGGTTGAATATCCTTGCTGAAACTGACCTCTTGCGCGTGCACGGCGGCACCAGGCATCGCCAGAATGCCCGCGGCAACGACACCCCGGAGGGCACCTCGCGTCATCTGGTCGATACAGAATTTTCGGGGAATGCCAATCATTTTCCTGCTCCAATCTGCGTAGTAATACTCGGGTGCACAAAAAGCGCGTTGACCGTCGTCACACCCTGCCGATAACTGTATGTAAATCCTCAACAACTTGGATTTTATGATTTCGTTTTACTGCACCCCGCATCTTGTTGAAACGCGGGTATGCCGCAACCCGTGATGGTAACCCGCATATTTATCAATTTGCAAAAGTTACCTCCCGGGTCCACCGAGACCTAGGACCATCCCTTGAGCGGATGCGCTCTGTTTTCCAGGGGAAAGGCAACGCGCTTACCCTGAACATAGGCCTCAAACACGGCCTGAATCATCTCCTGAGACGCCAGACAGTCCTGTAGCGACGTGACGGGCTCCCGATCTTCTTCGATGGCTTCAATCAAATCCGAAACGATCGGCATGTGCCGGTCCCGCTGCGGATCGGTAATGTGAATCTCTGGCGCGTCCGGGAGGGGCTTCCAATGGGTAACGGGGGCACCTGCCCCATCGTTGCGGGCCATCCAACTGGAATCTTCCAGCCAGCGCACCTCGGGAACGATGGAATTCATTCGCTCCTCGGGCGTCATCTCAATGGCCGGCTTCCGGGAGAAGGTATCCATTTTGATGGAAATCACGCCCGTCGTACCGAAAATATCGATACCCCAACGCCCCCCATTGCCTTCACGGGTAAACATGGAATCGTAATAGCCTGGAACGCCTTTATCGAAGCCAAAGGCCGCATGAACCCGGTTTCCGACCACCGGCCCAAGGGGTTCTGAAGCCTCGCGGACGTTTTCGGGACCGGCCGCCTTGCCATTGTGGGTGATATCGGACTGGCACCAGAGGGGATCGCCCATAAAATAGCGCATGAGGTCAAAAAGGTGGGTTCCGAGCACGATTAGATCTTCCGCACCGGCCCGGCCATCCTCTTTACCCCGGCTTCTGACTTCCACGACGGTACCAATGATTTTGTCCTCTTCAATCGCCTTTTTCACGTGGCGAATGGTCTCGGTCATGCGAAAGTTGTAGGCCACGGCCCATTTGAGGTTCTTGGCTTCCACCGCCGCCACCATGGCATCCCCTTCCGTCAGATCGACGCACAGGGGCTTCTCCAGGTAGCCGTGTGCACCAATGGCGACGCAGGCATCCAGATATTCTTTGTGATTAACGGTCCATCGGGGGCTGACGGCCACTATATCGGGCTTTTCTTTTTCGAGCATCTCCCTATAGTCGGCATAGCCCGTTTCGGCCTTGGATTCGGCCATATGTTTGGCGCGCCCTGCTTCATCGGGATCGGCCAGGCCCACGAGCGTGATGCGATCGTGGAGATCGAAGGCCAGGTGCATGTCGTGCCCATAGCCACCTTGTTTACTGTCGCCAATCACGCAGGCCCGATAAATTTTCTTTTCCTGCCCCTGGGCACGAAAGGACATACCGGCTGCGGTGGCCGCTGCCCCGGCCAGAAAAGTTCTACGATTCAATTCCATCAACTATTCTCCTGAAAAAACCGTTTCGCGCCGATGGGGCGTGAAATTCATTTACCGGATTACACCACTCGGCGGGATGGGTGCGGATTGCATGCATCGCCTGCCGAATAGAATTTGCTACACTGGACGTCACAGAGGCGGTTGCGCGTCACCCACAGCACGACTCATCCGCGCATGGATCCGCCCACCGACTCCAAGCCATCCCTAGAGTATTCAATAAACTACGACCATAATCAAGGAGACCCCCAGCCCCATGGAAACCCTCCCAGAGAATACGGCGGTCATTGTCATCGATCACGGCTCCAAACGGGAGGCGGCAAACACCATGCTCTTCGACGTAATTGAACAATATAAGGCCGTTACCGGCGTGAAAGTCGTGGCCGCAGCCCATATGGAGCTGGCCGAACCCACCCTGGAAGATGCGGTGAAATTCTGCCTCTCTCAAGAGGTCAATCGCATTGTCGTCCACCCCTATTTCCTCGCGCCCGGTCGCCACAGCACGGGAGACATACCTGCCATGGTCGCCGAAATGGCCACGGCCTATCCCGAAGTGACCTTTCATGTCTCCGAACCCCTGGGCGTGGCACCCGAGCTCGCCGAGATTATGCAGCGGAGAATCCTGGATGCATTGGGCGCGTAGTTCAACGACAAGTTGCGGGGCCGATGCAAATGTGCTACAAACATGAAGGTGTCGACGCGGATTGGACAGGGCAATTCGCGGATAGTGAACGGGGGCACATACGAGGAGAGTCGTTAGCGTGCCGATAGTACAAAGCCCGATCACGGTGGGAAATAATGCGCTCCTGAATATGATGGATGAGCGTTTTCTCGTAAAAATCGTGGGCATCGAGGGCGGCAAGATATGGGTAACCTTTCCCGGTGCCTGCTATCCCCTCAACGGTATGGGCGGCCACCTCGAATTCCACCGACCAGATGGCGTGCTCGCCTATAATGTGCAGGTCTTGCGCTATGCCGACGGTAAGGACACCGGGATTATCCTGGAGCGGAGCGAAAGCGCCGAACACCGCACCCACCGCACCACCTGGCGTGTACCTACCGATATCTCTGTCGTCGTCCAGACGGAAAATGACCAGCGCTTTACGGCCATCATGGAAAACCTGAGTGCGGAAGGTGCCCTGCTGCGCGCACACCCCTTGCTGGGCCTGCGCACCCCCCTGCGACTCAACTTTGCGCTGGACAAGGAACACGGCAACCAAGTCGTGGATGGGCGCATCTGCTACGCCCAGGAAGCCGATGGTCTGGCAAACCCACCCATACAGCACTATGGCGTCCGCTTTTATGAAATGAGCCCCGCCACACGACGACTCCTGACGCTTTTTTTATACCATCATGTCCGAAAACTCTATCCCAGGGACGTGGCCGCCATGTATCCGCGGGTACGACGGCGAAAACAATCCTGACCTCAAGCTGCACCGTCGCCATGATATAATAGAGATATCAAGGAGGTTCTACACCATGAGAATGTTAACCATTGCTTTACTCGCCCTCGGGCTCTCCGGCTGTCTGGCCGATGTCCTCGTTTCGACGGCCGTTCAGGGTGAATTACAGGCCAAACAAGCATCGGCCGCCCAGCAAACCCTCAATAAAGTTACCAACGACACGGGTATGATGAATCTGCAACGGGCGGTGGATGCCTACGCCGCAGAGCAGGGTGTTAATCCCAAGTCCCTCGATGTTCTCATCCCCGGCATACTGCCTGAAATTCCCAAGCGGGCCGACGGTGGCGATTTCGGCTATAACCCCGTTACGGGAAAAGTACTCAAGACCGATGAGGGCCCCAGCGCGGCAGACTTCCTGCTGATGGAAGACATCACGACGGCCATCAACGCCTATGGTACCGCGTCGGGCTATTACCCCCCCACGCTCGATGCCCTTTCCCAGGCAGGCTATCTGTCTCAGCTTCCCCGGACGGAGGGGGGATTGGAGTTTGGATATGACCAGCAGACGGGGGTATTTACCCACCCCCTCGATGGCCATGTCGTGTCGGCCCAACGGCCTGCTCCCGCTGCCGGCGGTGGTGGTGGCGGTGGCGGTCCCATGGGAGAAGCCATGACGGGCATCGCCATGCAGGAACAACTCAACAGCAACAGCAACGCCGGTGTCAGCAGCGCACGTGGCAACGGTGCCTCCGGCATCAGTCGCGCCACCAACACCCAGAACCAACAGCAGGAAGAAGCCCTGAAGGATTTGGGCTTCTAGATAGGCGAAGATTCATCTCAGACAATTTCCAAGTCATTCGGTTTCCAGCCTTCCGAATTGGCGCTATGGAGCGCAGGCGGCCCGCCGGCATTACGTCGCAGACGTAAAAATAACGAGTTGGATTTGATCGAGGTCTATCTTCACCTATTTAACGCCGATAACAGACTTCCGTTATCGTGATTCACGGGCAAGTCCTGCGGACTTGTCCGTGCCACCTTCACGTGGGCCTTCCTTACCCGAGCTCCGTCCGGGCAAGATCCTCGTCATCCCGCCAGGACACCACGTCCACCGCCTCCCCCAACGTTTCGCGCCAAGAAGTGCAATGCCCCGCCCCAATCTAACAAGTGCAGCAACGCACTTGGTTGCCATAGATTGCACGAAGATAGACCTCGAGCAAATCCAGTTTATTCGTTTGGGCAGCGCACGCGAACGCCTGCGAAAAAGCCAACCTACCGGCAGCTTGACCACTATCGCCTGAAGCAGTATTGGACAATTGGGAGCGCAGGCGGCCCGCCGGCATTACGTCGCAGACGTAAAAATAACGAGCTGGATTTGATCGAGGTCTATCTTCACCTATTTAACGCCGATAACAGACTTCCGTTATCGTGATTCACGGGCAAGTCCTGCGGACTTGTCCGTGCCACCTTCACGTGGGCCTTCCTTACCCGAGCTCCGTCCGGGCAAGATCCTCGTCATCCCGCCAGGACACCACGTCCACCGCCTCCCCCAACGTTTCGCGCCAAGAAGTGCAATGCCCCGCCCCAATCTAACAAGTGCAGCAACGCACTTGGTTGCCATAGATTGCACGCGGCGAAACAAAAAGGAGACGACACCATGCCCCCTACCCTCGGAACCCACCCCCATTACCTCGAAGAACTACGCCTCGGTGGCGGCTACGACAGCGAACCCGACGGCGGCGCGGACATCGATGGAGCGGGCAACGTAGCAACCAACGGTGACCTTGCGGCAGACGGGGATGGAACCATCGGCGGCGACCTCAACGTCGGCGGCGATTTCACCCTGGACGGCCTCGACACCAACTGGCGGGTCTACCTCCCCGCGAACCTCGGCATTCCGGACCCCTCCCTGCCTTGCGGCGCGCTGGCGGCAAGCAACTGGCGTAATTTCCAGGTAGTCACCCCCAGTCTCGCCTTCGACCCCGACAGCCCCCAGGCCGCCTTCTTCCAGTTCCGCCTGCCCAAAGGCTACGACGGACGCCCCCTGAATTTCACCCTCGAATGGAGCGCCACCGCTGGAACCACCGGGGATGTAAGATGGGGAGTAAATCCACTCCAATTTGACGACGGTTCATCATTGATAGAAACAGGCACGCTGTATTTCGTCAATGACACCCTGATAGGATTGAACTACTTGCATGAGGCATCAGCATTGATCGATGCCCTTATTTCCGAGAGTGGTGAATTCGTTACCATTCGAATCATTAGAGATGGCTCCAACGTATTGGACACATTTGATGATTCAGCTCAATTAATCGGCATCCAAATCGAACTGGGATCATAGATACCTGTTAGCTTATTCGCTTAAATGGTAGAACTGACGATACTAACATTGAATCTATTTACAAAACTTCATTCTCATAAGCTGGGTCAATTTCGCCTGACATCACTAATTCGCCAAATCGCGGAGATTATACCGTCAAAAGCGTCTGTCTTGGATGTCGGATGTGGAAATGGAAAGCTTGCCGCTGGAATCGGTAGCCTAAGAAGCGATTTACGCTTTGAAGGCATCGATCTTGTTTCTGTCCCGGGAGCGGCAATTCCCATTCATTACTACGATGGCCATACAATCCCATTCCCCGACAATTCGTGGGATGTATGTATGGCAAATGATGTTCTACATCATTGCGACAACCCTATCGCTATACTCGCAGAAATGTGTCGGGTTTCAAAGTCTGCGATACTTTTAAAGGACCATATCGCCGACAACTGGGCCGATAGAGAATTACTGAAGCTCATGGACTGGTTTGGGAACGTCGGTTACGGAACCCCGCTACCATACAACTATTTTTCGTCCGATGAGTGGCGTGCTTCTTTCAGTGATTTGGGGATGGCTCCTTCGCAGTATCTCACCGAGCTCCATCTCTACCCGCCGCAATTTCTAGGCGTTCTCGACCGCAAGATGCATTTTCTTACGCTCTTAGAGTTTTCTAAAGATACTTAATCGGGGACTGCCTCACCACAGCATGTCGGTAGCGCCGAAGTCTATCCGTCCGGGCGTATCACTGTGCCCACCTGCATCCACTGCGCTGACCGGTCGTCGTTGCTGGATTCACGCCCCCACGTTTACCTGCAACCTCCGGCCCGAGACAGTCCCCGTATCGGGGACTGCCTCACCACAGCATGTCGGTAGCGCCGGTGTCTATCCGTCCGGGCGTATCACTATGTCCACCCGCAAAACGATGACCGGTGTGGCTGTCCC
>CAXBPH010000197.1:0-13225 GCA_963977445.1 uncultured bacterium
GCCAAAACGCCGGTTGCTACGTGACAATCGACGACGCCATAGATACCGGGCGTGCCGTCGGGCCGTATGACCTGGTCTTCACGAACGGAAATCCAAGGATTTTTATACTTCACCTCACTGGACAGGGTCTTCCAGGGATTGCGCTCGGGGTCATGCATGGAGAGTTAAACCCTTTTGGGGTAGTGGGAGCAAAAAGTAAAAGCCCGGTGGGCGGGGTAGACTCGGTGGACTGTGTGGACCGTTAGATTAGTCCACTTCGTCCACCGAGTCCACAATGTCCACCGGGTCTGACGCTATTCTCTACCTTGTCTTATTGCTCGTCGGTCTCGCGGAGCTTGGCCAGCACGTTGAAGTCTTCGAGCGTGGTGGTGTCCTGGGTGGTTTCATTGCCTGATGCGATGTCGCGAAGCAGACGACGCATGATTTTTCCGGAGCGCGTCTTGGGCAGGGAATCGGTGAAGCGAATCTGGTCGGGCTTGGCAATCGCACCGATTTCTTTCGCCACGTGTTCCCGCAGTTTTTGCTTGGCGTCATCACTGGGGTCGGCACCGGAACGAAGGGAGACGAAGGCACAGATACCCTGGCCTTTGACGTCGTGGGGGAAGCCAACCACCGCAGCTTCGGCCACGAATTCACTCGAAACGAGGGCCGACTCGATTTCCATCGTTCCCAGGCGGTGCCCGGAGACGTTGATGACGTCATCGAGGCGTCCAATAATCATGTAGTAGCCATCTTTGGCACAGAAGGCACCGTCGCCGGTCAGGTACCAGCCCTGTTTGGCGAATTTCTCAAAGTAGACTTCCTTGAAGCGCTCGTCATCGCCATAGAGGGTGCGGAGCATGGCGGGCCAGGGTTCTTTAATGACCAGAAGTCCGCTGTGACCCAACTCCACTTCGTCCCCATCTTCCGTGACGATGGCCGGTTCGATGCCGAAAAAGGGAACTCCGGCCGATCCAGGTTTGGCCGGCATGGCCCCGGGCAACGTCGAGATCATGATCCCGCCGGTCTCTGTCTGCCACCACGTATCCACGATGGGACAACGCTCGTGTCCAATATGCTTGTGGTACCAGATCCAGGCTTCGGGGTTGATGGGCTCGCCCACCGTGCCGAGTAAGCGCAGGCTGCTCAGATCATACTTGGCCGGATGCTCGTCGCCCCATTTGGCAAAGGCACGGATGGCCGTGGGTGCGGTGTAGAAGATATTGACCTTATACTTGTCCACGATCTGCCAGAAGCGATCAGGCCCGGGATGGTTGGGAGCGCCCTCATACATGACCGAGGTCGCCCCATTGGTGAGGATACCGTAGACAATATAGCTGTGACCGGTAACCCACCCGATATCTGCGGTGCACCAATAGGTGTCTTCTTCTTTAAGATCGAAGACATGTTTTGAGGTGAGGTACGTTCCCACCATGTAGCCGCCGGTCGTGTGGAGGATGCCCTTGGGCTTTCCCGTGGAGCCAGAGGTGTACAGAATGTAGAGGGGGTCTTCGGCATCCAGCTCTTCCGCGGGGCATTCGCCGGATGCGTCGGCCATGAGGTCGTGCCACCAGTGGTCCCGGCCGGCTTCCATGGTAACTTCGTTGTTGGTCCGCTGTACCACGAGCACGTTTTTGACGGTAGGGCAACTTTCGAGGGCTTCGTCGACGGCCTCTTTCAGCGCGACCACGCCCCCACGCCGCCATCCGCCATCGGCGGTGATGACGCAACTTACGTCGGCATCCTGCACGCGGTCACGAATGGCCGCTGCGGAGAAGCCGCCAAAGATGATGGAGTGAATGGCACCGATGCGTGCGCAGGCGAGCATGGCGATGGCCAGCTCGGGCACCATGGGCATATAGATCGCCACACGGTCGCCCTTCTTCACGCCAAGCCCTTTTAAGGCATTGGCGGCCTGGCAGACCCGGTGGTGCAATTGCTGATAGGTCAGGGTAACCTGATCACCCGGTTCGCCCTCCCAGATGATGGCGGCTTTATTCTTGCGGGCCGTGGTGAGGTGGCGATCGAGGCAATTGTAGGCGATATTGGTCGTGCCCCCCTCAAACCATTTCACATGGGGCATATTGTCTTTGTTACGGACCCGGTCCCACTTCTTGAACCAGTGCAGTTCACTGGCGACGTCGGCCCAGAAGCCATCGGGATCCTCAATGGATTTCTTATACAGCGCGTCGTATTCCGCCCGGGAAGCTACCGATGCGGCAGCGGCAAACTCGGCGGACGGCTCAAAGAGGCGACTCTCTTCAAGGACGTGTTCAATCTGTTGACTCATGATTCTTCTCCATTCAGTACATCTAGATAATGCTGTGGCGTAGGGCGCACGGCGATTTCTGCCCGAGTGGGGTCCGGTATATGTCCCTGCCTTGAGACGGAACCCCGCCAATCGCTATTTGGCGTAGCAGAATATTGTTAGAAAGGGGTTATTGTACACAATTTCGGCTTGAATTCAATGAAAGCCGACCAGCGCGTCAACTTGCGTTGTCATTCCGGGTGCGATCCAGGACCTCGACGATATCCTCGTAGCCAGCGGCCTCGGCGGCCTGATAGGGCGTTTGTCCCTGTGATTTGATGTCTACATTGGCCTGGTGGCTTACCAGAAGCTCGACCAGGGCCACGTCGGCACGGCCCACGGCCTGGTGGAGGGGCATTCTGCCTTCACGGGTCGGCGCGTTCACGTCGGCACCTGCAGCGACCAACAGCGCCGCCATGGGAAGATTTCCGGCACTCACCGCCATGTGGAGTGGTGTCAGCTCGGACGGTCCCCAGCGCATACGGATACTCTCGGGCCAATAGTGGATAACCTGCTTCAATCGCTTAATATCGTTTTCCTGAACGGCCTGAAAGATGTCGAGAGCTCGGCCTTTTTCACCGGGTGCCATGTCGGCTTCGGACTCGCCGGGAAACCCCGCCCTTGACAGGTCGGAAAGTTGCCCTTCCACTTCCTGCAGCAGCATGACGACACGGGCGTGGCCCTGGTCCAAGGCAAACTCGCAGGCGGAGTTGCCCTCCCTGGAAATCGCGCGCACTTCGGCACCATGATTGAGCAGCAAGCGGACCAGTTCCAGGTCGCCTCCCCGAGCCGCATACATGAGGGGCGTCATACCCCGTGTGTTACTCAGGTTAACTTGCGCCTTGTATTCAATAAGGAGACGGGCCATTCCCGAATTCGAATTCCGGGCGGCCTGCAGCAAGGGTGTCCAGCGCTCATGTCGGGTGCGGGCATCGACACAACCGGGGCTCTCTGTCAGTATGGTGAGGGCGTGGGGCGGGTCATCTTCCTTAACCGCCTTAAAGAGGGCGTAGCCCGAGGCCTGTTGGACCACAAAGGACTCGGCAAAGGCGACCATTTCCTTGCGGCCAAGGGTTGTCGCATAACTCATGAGGTCGGTGCCCTCGGCGTCAATCTGATCAATCCGAGCGCCACCTTCCAGGAGCAGCTTAACCATGGCAAGGTTGTTTTCATCCACGGCATAGGCGATAGCCGATTTTCCTTCATTGCTCCGTGCGTGCACATCCGCATCGTGTTCGAGCAGTATGCGGGCCATTTCCATCTGGTCAGACCGGACGGCAATCAGCAGGGGTGTCCAGCGGGTGCGTTTTGAATGGACATTGACGCTACGGGGCACCTGCACGACGATTTCTTTCAGTCGGGCGAGGTCACCCCGGGCGACGACTTCCAGGATATCCATGCAGGCGGACAGACGCTTCTCGCGCTTGTGCAGGTAGGCCGCGAGTTCCGTGTGGCCCTGGCGCTCGGCCATTTCGGCGGGTTTCTCTTTGTTGTCAAAGGGGGCACTCACGTCGGCACCGGCGTTCAGGAGACGACGGGCTAGATCTTGATTACCACGGAGCACCGCAATGCGCAGGGCGCACATACCGTCGCGGGCGTGATGGTGTACATCGGCACCCTGGTCAATGAATCGACGAACGAGGGTGTCATCTTCCTGCTTCACGGCCATCATCAACGCGTGGGCACCATCTTTGGGTGCCAGATTAACGTCGGCGTTGTGATTGAGCAGCAGGTTGACCACGTCGTTGTGTTGTTCACGCAAGGCGATCATCAACGCAGTCCAGCCACGGTTATCCTGCTGATTTACGTTGGCACCGGCGTGGAGCAGCCCCGCCACGATCTCGATATGCCCCTCTCGGGAGGCAATGAGCAGGGGCGTTTCATTGTGAACGGTAATGGGATCGACGGGCACCCCTTTGGATAGCAGAAAAGCGGCGACGCCTGGATGGCCGTTTTGAGAGGCGCTGTAGAGCGGGGTTTCACCCTGTTCTGTAGCGAGTCCCAGATCGGCGTTGTGCTCGTAGAGCGCCTGTAAGACCTGCAGGTCGCCGTGACTGGCCGCATAAATGGCGGCCGTATATCCCTGATCGTCAAAGGCATTGGGGTCGGCTCCCCGTTTCAGTTTTTGCTGTATGAGGGTGTTTGAACGCTCCTGGACCGCTTCCTGGAGCCCCACCACATTGCGCCGTGACACCCAGAACCAGAGCGCCCCAGCCGCACCCAATAGAACCAAGACCCCAAGGACAACGACCACTATGATACCGCCCGATAGGCCCTGCCCACGGTTTATCGAGGTGCCCACCAAATCCACGAGTTGGGTCGTGGCGCGGCTGAGGGCGTCACCGGCACTGGTCTCCGGTGAAATGGAATCCTGCGCCTGCTTCACGACACGACGGCTGCGGGCAAAAAAATCACTGTCCCAGGCACCACCCAGGGCGATGCAGAGTTGTTTGTCCTCTTCGACGAGCAGGAGGAGCAAGGCGTTATCTGTCGACGGGTCGCCCGCAGCACCAAGGTGTTTTTGCAGTTCGGTGAGAAGCAAGGCGGCGTAGGTCTCCGCCTGTAGCTCTTGTGCACCGATCTCTACCAGGGAGGGCAATGCGACAACATACAGCGGTGTCCCAAAGTCGGTCGCACACACTTTCAGGGCCTGATTGATCGCTGTCTGCTGGTCCGGCATCAACACGCTCTGGGGATCTACCATGGGGCTGGACCAATCCGCCCAGGACGTGTCGTCTTGTGACTCCGCCACGAAGGGGACAACCGTCGCCATCGCGATCATCACGAAAACCCATAGAACCCATTTCGGCACAATTTTGCTCCCAATCTTACACTACAGGGTCGTAATCTGACGCCCAATTGCCTACGATCTCGATTCTGATGTCACCAACTCAAGGTAAGAATACTCCTGATGGGCATCGTCCCCTATTTTGAACGCTTCGATCAAGAAAGCCAACTTTTTCACACCATCCGCATCATCATGTTCATCGTCTAATACCGCTTCAAACTCGATAAATGAGCCCAACCCTTTTACGGTATCCAAGTGGATACGGACGTTCTTCCATAGATAAAGACTGCGCAATTTATCCACAACGGCCTCGACGCCCAACACCTCGGATAACATAATTTTCAGGGTAGCCTGGACAGGTTCCAGGCGGTAGTCGCACCCTTTTGGCCCAGCGACGTCGGGGCGATGGTAGGAGACGAGTTCTGTTGGTCCGGGCTGGGCCTCACGCAGTTTGAGCCGACCGGAGGGGACCGTGAAATAGGTATCCAACTGGTGGATGTCGCCTTCAAATCTGGCCCCAATTGATTCACAAACTGCAATGGCATTGGCTCGATCATCACATCGCGCCTTCATTTCTATATTTCGCATGTTCGTAACCTTGAACTTTCCGATTCCACGGCCCTCAATCCAACCATCGACTGAGTACCGTGTCTATTTCCTCTCGACGCACTGGCTTGGACAGATAGTCGTTCATTCCTGCGTTGGTGCAGCGATCACGGTCCGATGCCATGGCATTGGCAGTCATGGCGACGATAACCGTATTCTTCGCTTCCGTTTTGAGTTTCCGAATTTCCTGGGTTGCCGTGAAGCCGTCCATCACCGGCATTTCACAATCCATGAATACGAGGTTATAGCCTCCCTCCCGGACGGCATCCAGGGCTTCTTGGCCGTTGCAGACACAACTGCTCTCCACGCCAAGACGCGCCAGGAGTTTTGTCGCCACTTTCTGGTTAATGGCGTTGTCATCGGCAATAAGAATCCGCATTTTTCCACGGGCTTCTTTCCGGGCGTCGTCGGATTCGAATCGTTTGACCTCGTTGTTTGCCCCTTCGCCCGACGTTACGTTCAAAATCTGGGCGAGTTTCCGGGCGAGAACCTGGAATCGAACGGGCTCCGTTAATTCCGTTACGAAACCCGCCTGCTGCACCCGCTCCTCTCCCCAACGCTGCGTAAGTTGGCCCAACAATACAATGGGTGAACTTGTTTTTATCCGGGGAGGAAGGAGTGTCGCAGGATCTTCATCCGTCACCCGTTGCAGCGGGGCCTCAATGACGACATCCCATCCGGCGTCCGTATCTGTTTCTGGCGTCATAAGCTCGCAGTCGGCACCCAACGCCTTCAGATAGTCGCCCAGAATTCGCTGTCGGGTTGGGTGGACATCGGCCAACAAGACGCGCTTCCCTGAGAAAAGGGGAACCCATGGGGATGGAGCGGCCGAAGTGGGCAGATCGAAGTGCGCCGTAAACCAGAATTCCGAGCCCTCTCCCGCCTCCGAGGTGACGTTGATCTCGCCTGCCATCAGCGATACGAGTTGTCGAGAAATCGCCAGCCCCAGACCGGTGCCGCCAAAGTTTCGCGTGGTCGACAGGTCGGCCTGCTCAAAGGCCTGAAACAGCTTTTCCTGGGCGCTTTTGGGAATACCGATGCCCGTGTCACGAATAGCAAAGCGAAAGGTAACGCCTGCTTCGTCTTGCACAATCACGCGAACGGTGGTCGTAACTTCGCCATGTTCGGTAAACTTAACCGCGTTACTTGCCAGATTTACGAGTATTTGTCGCAGGCGTCCCGGGTCACCCATCACGGTTATGGGAGAACCGGGATTGACATGGGTTGCGAGCATCAAGCCCTTCTCCTGCCCCTTAATGCTAACCATTTCGATAGCTTCCTCGACAATATCCATGAGATTGAAGGCGATGGATTCGAGCTGCATTTTGCCCGCTTCAATTTTGGAGTAGTCGAGGATATCGTTGATGATACTGAGGAGTGCTTCGCCCGAGAAGACGGCAGACTGGACGAGATCACGCTGCTCTTCGGTGAGTTCTGTGTCGAGCAGGAGATTATTCATGCCCAACACGCCGTTCAGGGGCGTACGAATTTCGTGGCTCATACTTGCGAGAAACTGGGCTTTGGCAACCGCACCGAGTTCCGCCGCCATAGCCAACTCATTGGCCCGGCCTATGGCCTCTTCCAACTGATTGTTCAGTTCCCGGGATTCTTCGTAGGCCCCAGCCAGGGACGCTTCCGCATCTCTTCGAACTTCCGCTTCATGCTTCAGGCGCTGCTGATTCCGTTTGAGCTCACAAAAAATATTTACCTTGGTTTTCAAGACAAAGGGATCAGGGGGCTTGTTGAGGAAATCCACCGCCCCCACTTCGTAACCACGGTGCTGATAAGCGTCTCCGCCGGATCCCATGTGCGTTAAAAACAAAATGGGAATATGGGCCACGCTGTCGGTCAGTCGAATTTTCTCGGCCAGTTGAAAGCCGTCCATGCCCGGCATTTGGACATCCATCAGAATAACTGCGAAATCATACTCTGAGACCCGTTGGAGGGCCTGCTCACCATCTATCGCCTGGACGGTAATGAGGTCCATATCCTTAAGCAGACGCTCCATCGCGACCATGTCTTCCGGGGAATCATCGACCAGCAGGATGTAGGGGCGCTCTTCAATATCATTCACGTTCTATTGTCTCCGACCAGCCCCGATTCACTACGAAAAACCACTCCCCCTACTTGCGACGTTGCCGCTATCGAAACAAGCTCAGGCCATCGAAAACGCCACCAATACATCTTCGAAAACCGGCGGCAGTATAGCACGCTCCGGGTATAATTCCCTCGATAAATCTGCCGTCGGCACTTCGCTCCACGTGGCGGACCACCGCGGCTGCACCCTTCCCACGGGCTCTCGGATACGAAAAAAGCCGCTTGTGACTCCGTAGGGTCACAAGCGGCTGGGGTATCCATATTCGCTGTTTCCAGCTTGCCTTGAGGGCAATATTACATCATTCCACCCATGTCGTTGCCCGTGGCAGCGGCGTAGGCTTCGTCTTCTGGCAGGTCAGCAATGAGCACTTCGGTCGTAAGTAAGAGACCGGCGATGCTTGCTGCGTTCTGCAGCGCGGTACGCGTAACCTTGGCCGGGTCAAGAACACCAGCTTTGAGCAGGTCTTCAAAGGCGCCGGTGGCGGCGTTGTAGCCGATGGCACCTTTCTTTGAACGGACGTGCTGTACAACCGTCGCACCTTCGTCACCTGCATTGATAGCAAGTTGACGGAGGGGTTCTTCGATGGCGCGCTTCACGATAGCCGCACCGACCAGTTCGTCGCCGACAAGCTTCAAGCTGTCAACGGCATCCTGGCAACGGATGAGGGCCACACCGCCACCAGGGACGATGCCTTCTTCGACGGCCGCACGGGTAGCGTGCAGTGCGTCTTCTACGCGGGCCTTTTTCTCTTTCATCTCGATCTCGGTGGCAGCGCCCACATTGATCACGGCTACACCGCCAGCCAACTTGGCCAGACGTTCCTGCAGCTTTTCGCGATCATAGTCAGACGTGGTGCCTTCGATTTGGCGACGAATGAGATTGATACGACCCATGATGTCGGTGCTGGAACCAGCACCTTCAACGATGGTCGTGCTGTCTTTGTCGATTACAACGCGCTTGGCGCGGCCGAGATCGCTGAGACCGATGCTCTCCAGGTTACGACCGAGGTCGTCGGAGAAGGCAAGGCCACCCGTAAGGATAGCGATGTCTTCGAGCATGCTCTTGCGGCGATCACCGAATCCAGGAGCCTTTACAGCAGCAGCCACAAAGGTACCACGGATCTTGTTCACCACGAGGGTCGCGAGGGCTTCGCCTTCGACGTCTTCTGCGATGATAAGAAGGGGCTTACCGGATTTGGAAACCTGCTCCAACAGGGGAAGGAGGTCTTTCAGATTGGAGACCTTCTTCTCGTGGATCAGGATGTAGCAATCGTCGAGCGCGCATTCCATGGTGTCGGAATCCGTAACGAAGTAGGGAGACAGGTAGCCCTTATCGAACTGCATGCCTTCTACGACTTCCAGGGAAGTCTCGATGCTCTTGGCTTCTTCCACCGTGATGGTTCCGTCGTTGCCGACTTTTTCCATGGCGTCGGCGATGATATCACCGATTTCGGTGTCGCTGTTGGCGGAAATGGAAGCCACATTCTTGATGACTTCCTTGTCATTGCGTACCTGCTTGCTCAGACTGGCAAGTTTGATAACAATGGCTTCAACAGCTTTATCGATACCGCGCTTGAGTTCCATCGGGTTGGCCCCGGCGGTCACGTTGCGCAGACCTTCACGGAAGATAGCTTCCGCAAGAACGGTTGCCGTCGTCGTGCCGTCACCGGCCACGTCGGAGGTCTTGGAAGCTACTTCCTTGACCATCTGGGCACCCATGTTTTCGTATTTATTTTCAAGCTCGATTTCTTTGGCAACACTCACGCCGTCTTTCGTGACGGTGGGAGAGCCCCATTTCTTATCAAGCACGACGTTCCGACCCTTGGGTCCGAGAGTCGCCTTTACTGCCCTGCTGAGCTTTGTTACGCCCGCAAGGACGCCACGACGGGCGTCTTCACCAAATTCGAGTTGCTTTGCCATTGTTGCAACATCCTCTAGGTTGTACGTTTCCGAGAACGGAAACTTACTCGATTACGGCCAGAACGTCGTCTTCGCGCATGATCAGGTGCTCAACACCATCGATCTTCACTTCCGTACCGGCGTACTTGCCCATGAGAATGCGGTCACCCTTCTTGAGCTCAAGAGGAGTACGCTTACCGTCTTCATCAACTTTACCGGGGCCTACTTCTACAACTTTGCCCTCTTGGGGCTTTTCTTTGGCCGTGTCGGGGATGATGATTCCACCACGTACCGTTTCACTAGCTTCTTCACGAATGACCAGAATCCGGTCAGCCAGCGGACGTACTTTCATGGTCGATCTCCTTGTATTGTTTTCTGTTGATTGGTTAGCAAAAGGCTCGCTCCGCCCACGCGGGGGAGCGCGATTTGACACTGGGTCGCGGGGAGCTTGTTAGCACTCACCCGTGGGGAGTGATAATAACAGCCTTTCCCGTCCGTTGTCAATCCGTTTTCCGCCCTTTTCCTGTCACCTGCTCCAGGGGGCCGGCGGGCACGTAATCGAGTGGCGAAAAAGGTCGGGCGACGGCTGATACGACCGTCGCCCGAATGGAAGTGCAAGGGTAAACGTTATTCCACCACGGTGTTGGAGCCCCTGCGGCGCAAGAGACCGGCCACCATCAGGATAGCGACGAGCAGCGCGAGGCCCAGGGGTGAGGAGAGGGGCAACCCGGTAGTACCTTTGGTAAAGAAAGGCAAGGGATCACCCCCGTAATTGCCATTGCCAGGGCCTACCCCGCCCAGGGGTTCCCCGGTTAAGTCCCCGACGATAGAGTCGTCATCGACCAGGATCAACGCAACGGGGCCACTTTCGTCGTCGTATAGTATGGTGACCAGATAGGTGTTCCCACTACCCGTGACACTGACAGGGCTTCCCGACCCGGAGCCGACGAGGGCAAAATCAGTGATATCCACGCCCGTGACATCTTCGGTAAAGGTCACCTCTATCGTCACCGTATCGGTAGTTTTTGCGCCCATTTCGAACATGTCATACACATAGGGCACGTGGAGGTAGTGGGTGGGGTGTTCAAAATGGAGCTCGGCGATGAAACCATCAAATGAGGTGGGGTCGGTAAGCAGATAGGTCGATGGATTGGCCGATACGTCTGCCGTCCCGTCGAGAAATCCCAGGGTGTAGACCTCCTGGGTGCGCAAGTCCATCTGGAGGTTGGTATAGAGGCCACGGTGCCGTTTTCAAAGATGTCCACGAGATACATGTCGTAAGACTGGGCGGGCGGCATGGCCTGAACGGCCGGGCCGGGGTCAAAGTCGACCGTATCCTGGAAGGTTCCGCATATATAGAGGTCGTTTCCGAAGGCATCAATACCCACGGCCACCCCTTTATCATCGTTGGGTCCACCGAGACGTCGGGCAAAAACGAGCCCACCCGATGCGTCGTAGCGGGCTATGAAAACGTCATCGTTTCCCGTCGAGGTCAAATTGACGGTACCGACGCCGGGATCAAAATCGACCGTGCTGGAGAAGGTCCCCACGACAAAAGCGTTTCCGTAGTAGTCGGTCACGATGTCCTGTGGCATGTCTGAATCCCCTGTGCCGCCAAGGCAAAGGCGTATTCAAGATTACCCGCATCAACATCGACGCCCTGGGACTTGATAAGAATGCCCCGTCCGTCATCAAAGCTCCCGTTGCCCGCGCCCGTCCCACCCAAGGGCTGACTCGTGGCGGTGGAGAGAATGGTGTCATCATCGACCAGGGAAAGACGCACATACTCGCCTTCCGTTGGCGTAAGTGCGATGGCCAGCTGATAGGTATTGGGCGTACCGGGCTTGGGCAGTACCCCGACCACACTCGCCCCGGTCGATCCGGAGACGACAAAGTCGGTGGGGTCTACGCCCGTAACCTCTTCGCTGAATTCGACTTCGAAGACAGGATAAACGAGATTAAAATAGCTGACCGGGGCCGTGCGCAACACCTGAGGCACATTGGGCACCGGTGGGACGGGCTCCGGGTCCAATTTGACCAGCACACAATCCTGGGTACCGCCGGCCGTCAGGGGATATCCGTTGACGGAATTCGGATCGGCATCTGCGCTGCCAGAATAGGTCGCTACGAATCGCAATCGCTGGCGACGGTCAAGATCCACCAAGTCCACGGAACCCGACGTGTCGGATTCCAGGTTGAAGGCATAGTTGTAGGAACCGTCTGCATTCAAGCGCAACAAAACACCATCACGGGAAGAAGGCGTACCCGGCGAGGTCAGATTGGCTTCATTGGTGCCGGGATCAAAATCGACAGTATCTTCGAACTCACCGCTGAGGTATACAGAACCCTCCGGCGTTGCTTCCAGGTCCCAGAAGCGGCAGTAGCCCGTCGGCTCAAACACATGCCCATATTGGAGCGCCAACCCACTGTCGAGCTTGACCACGAAGGCCAAACGATCAATCGGATTACCGCTCAAAATTACGGTGCCCGCTGACGAATCAAAATCCGCGTCTCCGAGCACCGCACCGCACACGTAGAAATTCCCGAAGACGTCGAAATCGGCCCCCAGGGCATGGCAGTTGCTACTGGCCTGGGATTCCGCAAGGAAGTTTGCGGAAAGGAAATTCCCAGCACCATCAAGTTGCACCAGATATATACTATCCTGAGAATTATCCGGCGCACCGACCAGATTGGCGACGCCCGCGCCGGGATCAAAGTCGACGGTACCGGAAAAGGCCCCCAACACATAAGCATTTCCGTTTGGGTGGATACGTACGACTTCGACCCTTTGATCATAGGTCCCGTTCACCGTGTAAGCGTAAACAAACTGCCCCTCGCTATCGAGCTTTATCAGAAAGCCGTCGTCCTCCAGGGGGACGGGCAACATGGTAACGCCCGGCCCGGGATCGGCGTCGAAGGTGCCGCCCGTTTCGTAGATACCGTGGAGATAGATATTCCCCTGGGGGTCAAGAACCAGATCATTGATAGTCCCGATGCCCTGGCTCACCCCCGTGGTCCAGGTCTGCATGGAGACGAAGTTCCCCGAGGGATTCAGGCGCAGTAAAAACATGGAAAATGTATTGAGGCTGGACACGTGGTAAACGGCAATGCCGGGGTCGAAATCCAGTTCCTCTCCGGCGCCGACAGGGAAGGTTTCAAATTGGCCATAGACCAGCAGGTCGTCGTTGTGGGCCGTTGCAATGCCTTCCACATATACATTCCCGAATCCTGTCACCGTCCGCACAAAGCGTAAAGCGCCACTGTCATCGTATTTGGCGATATACCCTTGGCGATATTCTCCTTCGGTGCCCACGAGGTCGGTATCGCCAACAATTTCGACCACGCCCGGGCCGGGATCAAAATCAACCGTACCCCGAAAGACGCCGCCCAGCAAAACATTGCCGTCGTCATCGACTTCCATCGCGTGGCTATACACGCGATCCGAGCTATCGAGTGAGATTGCGCAGTCTAGATTTCCCGGCTGTGCGTCAGCACCCGCGCCCAAGCCCAACGCAACCCCTAAAAGCATAGCCCAAGATGCTCGTGTC
>CAXBPH010000198.1:0-13220 GCA_963977445.1 uncultured bacterium
CGGCGCGTGGGTAGCGATGGCGGACACCGAAGGCCGCTTCGCGGACCTGGACCAGCTACCGATTCTACACACGACCGACGGCACGCACTTTCGGGTCTATGGCATCACCGACTGGCGTACGGACAACGAATGGGTCTACGGCGGGGATATCACGCTCTGGGAGAGCGCAGACGGTGGCAAGACCTGGAGCGAAGGAAGGATTTTGGCCACGGCTTTCAGGAGTTGAATAAGGTCATGGACTACGCCGGGGACGGCCCCCTCTTCATTGCCGGCGAACCCACGGGCGCGTGGCCGGAAGGCTGGGAAAAGACCGACTTCACCCACTACGACAATCCGTCCCGCCGGGATAAGAAGCTGTATGCCTTCGATATCGATGGCGGGCTCGTTGGCGGTTGAAGGCTGTGTAGCCGACCTTCGGTTGTGGGTTGTCGTCAAGGTCGTGGGGCGAATTGCGTCCCAATGCTGCTGGGACGGTGGGGGCAGGGCGTTGCGCCTGGGTGAATAAACTGGCATTTAAAATAAGGATCTTGGACATTCCTGTCCGAGGCAAGGAGGGCCTGCGTCTTGAAGTTCGCTTGTCGTTTTTAGTGGCCATTGCGTTTCCAGTTTATGTCTTTTCGCCCACCGCGCTTGACGCAGATTTTTGGTGGCGTTTGCAGTTTTCGTGTGCTTTGCCTCGGACAGGAATGTCCAAGATCCTGTTGTTGGTTGCTCCCGGCCGGGCGTGTGGGTATGATGCGGGACGAAGGAGAACTATCATGTCTATGGGAATTTTGGGGTGTTCGTATTTAAGGTTGATGGCGGCGATGGTCCTGTTGCTATCGGGCTCGCTTTTTGGGGCGGTGGCGGAGCCCATCGACGTTGGGAGTCGTCTGGAGCTCTTTGTTGACGATTACCTTATTGAAGGTATGGACAATGTGGCGTTGAAGCTCCACGAGCCCGTGCTGGCCGCGGCACCAACGGGGGATGTGGATGAATTGGAGTATGGGACGATCCTTAAAGATGGGGACGTCTATCGGCTTTACACCCGTGCGCGACACAACTCCCGGCTGGATGGCGATGAGGGAGAGTATACGCGCTATTTTGAGAGCACCGACGGGCGCGATTGGGTGGCGCCCGATCTGGGCTTGTTTACGGTGGAGGGGACGGATTGGAAGAACGTGATTCTCCATGAGCCTCCCTTGTGCCATAATTTCTCACCCATGATCGATGCCCGACCGGGCGTGCCTGCCGAGGAACGTTTTAAGGCCCTGGGCGGTACGGGGAGCTTGGGGGGCGTGGGCTTGGTGGCTTTTGTTTCAGGGGATGGGATTCATTGGCGTAAGCTGGCACCCGAGCCCGTGATCCCGCCGACGGTGCCGTGGGAAAACGTCCACCTCTTTGACTCCCAGAATGTCGCGTTCTGGTCGGAATCGGAGGGGCGCTATGTGTGCTATTTCAGAAGCTACGACGGCCTGCGGAAGATAGCGCGGATTGAGTCGGAGGACTTCATCCATTGGACGAACCCGAAAGAGTTGATGGTCAATTCAGAAGGGGAGCATCTTTATCCCTCCCAGACCCATCCTTATTTCCGTGCGCCCCATATTTACATCGCCATGCCGACGCGTTTCTATCCGGACCGGGGCGAATCGACGGATATCCTCTTCATGTCGACCCGGGGCGATGCCCTCTACAAGCGTCCCTTTCATGAGGCCTTCATTCGCCCTGGATTGGACCCGGCGCGGTGGGGCAACCGGTCGAATTATGCCGTGTTGAATACCGTACCCACGGGGCCTGCGGAGATGTCTATCTACACCACGCCCATGCGCCGCTTCACCTTGCGCACGGATGGATTTGTGTCGGTGCATGCGGGCGCAACGATGGGGGAGATGGTGACGAAGCCGCTGACGTTTTCCGGCAAGGAACTGGTGGTGAATTGCGCTACCAGTGGTGGCGGCAGTCTGGGTGTGGAGATTCAAGATGAAACGGGCACCGCGGTGGCTGGCTTTGGGCGAGATGACAGCCTGCGCTTTGTGGGTGACGCCATCGAGACGGTGATAACCTGGACCGGCGGGAGCGACGTGTCCTCCTTGGCGGGTAAGGTAGTACGGCTGCGTTTTGAATTGGCCGACGCCGATCTCTACGCGATTCAGTTTCACGATTAGAGCTGCTATTGGTTAGTTCGCGCCGAAGAAATGGTGTTGGGCGGCGGGGTGGGCGGACGAAAAATGAAGCGGATAGTCCGGGGACTATCCGCTTCGTGATTACTGGGCGTGTTGGCTCTTGTCGGGCCTATTATTTTTTCGCCTTGGTGGGGTTGGGGTGGGCGATGATGGCCTTGGCCTGTTCGAAGTCGAAGCCTACTTTGGAGCCGTCCTCCTTGGTGAACTGTTCGGTGTTCCAGGTGGGGCTTTCTTCGTTGTGGCACTTGCGACAGGTTTCTTCTTCAACCGCCATGAGGTGGGCGGTCCAGTCGATTTCGTCGGCAGTTTTCTTCTTGAACATGACATCCCGACCGTCGGCGAGGTGGTTGGAACCTGGACCATGGCAGGTCTCGCATTGGACGCTGTCTTCGGCCTTGATCTTTTTGGGGATGGATTCAGTGGCGAGGTCGTAGCCTGTCACGTGGCATTTCACGCATTCGGGTGCTTCGTGGGGAGGCACGGTAAGACCCCGTTCGGTGGCGATTTTTTTGGCCGCGTCACTTTGCAGGGCTTCGAAGGCGTGGGCGTGTTTCATATCTTTCCACACCGTCCATTGGGCCCCTTCGGGCTTTTTATTGTGACAGACCTTACATTGGTCCTGACCGATGTATTCGGCATCCTGGGCAGGGGCAAAGCCGACGACCAAGGTCAATGTAAGGGTGGCGATGAGGTGCTTGTGTATCGTACGCATGGCATTCTCCTTCATGTTATCCGACGTCGCGACCATCCCGGTCACACACGAACCGTGGTTGGGCGAGTCGATTTTCGTTATTCATGGCAGACCCTGCAGCTGACCGAGTTGTTGGTAAGGTGCGGGGCCTTATGAGGTAGCCCGCCGGGGTGGCATTCCGCGCAATTGGCGGGATAGATGCCCAGCGCGTGGGGGGAGCGGCCCGACTTCCGGTGTTCGATGTTTTCGTGGCAAACGGTGCACGAGGTTTCCTGGGGCGGGAAGTGGCAGGAGACGCAATGCCTGTTGGCCGCGCCACTGAAGCCGGCCCGGTGGGATTGGGGCTCGGTTTTCTCGTGGCACTTTATGCAGGCGTCTTCCTCGTGACATACCGCGCAACTCTGCTGATCGATCATGGCGCGGAGTCCGTGGGGCTTCTTTCGCCAGGCCACGGTGTGGTTTTGCGGCTTTTCACGGCGGTGGCAGTCGTCACAGGAGGCAACGGTGTCGTGGCAGGTGGCGCAATACTGGGGGTCAAATTGGGCTTCATTGCCGTGGACTTTGGTCCATATTTCGGGCGAGTCGTGGGCGATTCGCGCACCCGCCCGAAACTTTGGCCGTGTCTCTGCGGTGATTTCACTGTGGCATACGGTGCAATCGTTTGCGGCGAAGTGGGCGTTGGGTTCTCCCGATTCGAGGAGGGGGGCTTCGGCGTCGCTGTGACAATCCATACACCAGGGCATGAGGGGCCCCTTGGGTAAATCGGGGATCTCGCCCGGGGTCTTGTGGCATTCCATACAGTCAATGGATGCATCGATGTGGGGCGTGTGGCCAAAAATGGTTTCTACGCTCATCCGCTTGATAAGGGGTGATATCGACAGGTCTTTTCGGGTGTGGCAAAACATGCAGGAGGATTTGTCTTTCGCTTCCTCGTCGATTTCGTGGCAGATGCTGCAGAGGTCATGGCCCGGCATGACGTGGCCCCCGTCTTCCCAGGCGTGGCACGTGGCACAATCGAGGGATTGCTCGATGTGGGCCTTGTGTCCCGATTTAAGGCCACGATCGGGTGTCGTCTGGCCATGGCCAAAGAACCCGCTACTGGACACGGTGGCGAGGCTGACAAAAATGACGGTTGCCAGGGCAGTCCATTGGTATCCCGGCCTGCGGAACATGTTCACTCCTTTACGCATCAGAAACGCAACCGATAGCCCATCCGAGCGCGCCAGTAGGGCGAGTCGGGACTATCGTCTTCTTCGAATGAAAATTTGCCATAAATTTCCTGGTCTTCACGGAAGGTCCACGAAAGATCGGTAAAGAGGCGGTATACATTCTCGCGGGTATCAACTACCCGCGTGGCATTCGCCTGGGTCAGGTAGGAAAAGCCCGGATATACATTGGGCAGGAGGGCAACGACGGTCGCATCAAAGAGGGCGTAGGCTTGGTCGTATTCCACGAGGCGGTCCTTATAGCGCACGAAGTCGACCCCGGTACGCCAGTCCACCTGTTTCCAGGATTTACTGATTTCCCCGGTAAGGGTCCAGGTGCCTTCGCCGTTCGATACATTCCAATACTCCACCGAGGTAGACAGGTCGAAGCCCTTGTAGAAATCTTCCACGTAGAGTACGGTGCCCACCCGCTGGTAGTCGCGGTTGCCCGAGTAAAAGTCGTCATTTTTCCCGTTGCGCAGTTCCCCTTCGAGGGAGAGCGTGATTTTCTTCGTGATGGGGCGGTGGAGTCCCAGATAGAGGGTCTGCTGTTCACGATATTGGCCCAGCACCTGATAGAAGGGGGAGAGATCGGCGGTGGTGTCGCCTACCGTGTTGAAGAGCTGGCGGTAATCAATGTCGTAGAGGAGGTCGAGACGGGGGATATAGCCGTTGAGACTCAGGGTAAGCTCGTCGAGGTTGCTGCCAAGCATGCCGATTCGGGCGAAGGCCCGGGTGTTGGGGCCGAAATTGTGCCAGAAGCTCAGGGTTACTTTGCTATCGTTGATTTCATCGGCGATGGGGCGGCTATACCCACGGAGGAGGCTCGTCCGACGTTTTGAGACGCCGTAACGACTTTCTTCGGCGTAGTAGGTGTCCAGGGCGATTCGGGTTTTGTTGGTGGGCACATAGGCGGCACCCCCACCGACGACCAAATCACTGCTGGTATCGCGATAGACCGATGCCCGGGCACCGGCGAAGGCATACCATTCGAATTGGTTGAGCCGCTTCTTGATATAGAGGCCATCAATGCGATTGTAGGCCGCCCCTTCCTGGATGCGCTGCCGTCCAATGCGGATGACCGAGTTGTCGCCCAACACATCATCAACATCCGCATAGAGATAGAGGAGTCGTGCCTGCACATCGGAGCTGGACGCGTCGTTGATGTCCCGTAGGACGCTGGATTTATTGCTATCGTCGCTCAGGTCCTGGTGGAGCCAGAGGGAGGCCCGAAGGTGCAGCCGGGGATACTTGGGTGGGTCCACATCAAGGCGGAGGTACTGGCTCACATCGAAATCGCTGTCACGGCGGGAATACACGCTATCGAATTCGGTTTCGAAGGAGCCGCGATACCAGGGCGCAGAAGGTTTAGCAGCAGGCGCTTCAGCTTCCAGTGCTTCAGGGGATTCGGCAGTGGGCTCATCGGCTCCCGCTTCGCTCGGGGCCTCAGCGGCTTCGACCGGCGTTGGTTCTTCCGTCGCTGCGGCTGCAGGGGCTTCAGCGGCGACGTCGGTCGCTTCGGAGACTATCGTTGCGTCTTGTGCGGGCGGGCTCTCCTGAGACCGGGCATCCATAGATAAGACAAATCCGGTCAGCAGCATTACGCGTGGGAGCCAGCATTGATAGCGGGCTGTTATGTTGCGCCAGGAAGCCAAGGTCGTGGAACTTTCCATCGTGGGATGTTCTCGATTGGTCATCCGCGTAAACATCATCAAGGCCGTGCCCCGATGATTTCGTAGATAGTTTGTAATGCTTCGTTGTTTTGCAGATCACGTTCGTCGTGTATAGCACCCGAATTGGGCGTGCCCCCATCGTGACATCCGGTCACACCGGCACAGGAATTGGGTGGCGCGGGCTCTTCCCCAAGCGCCACGGCGTCATTGGTGGCCAGGGGCGGAATCGTAAACAAGGTGTGGTCATGGGCGCGGATGGATCCATCCATGGCCAGTTTGGGGGGGAGGTGACACCCGGTACAGCGACTCGCACCCGTACCAGTGGGGTCGACAGGGTGCATGGGACCCGTGTGGAAGTCTACGTCGTCGTCGGTCTCAAACCCGAGATTGAAACTCTGGTGACATTGAAGACAAAGGCGATTGTCCTTGGGCTCGGCCCGGAACATGCCCTTCTTGTGCATGTCGTGGCAGCTCGAACAGGTTGCCACGTTCTGGGTAGCGTGGCCGCTGAGGAAAAACTCGTCCACTTGCCCTTCATGGCATTTACCACACAAGAGCCCGTAATTCTCATTGCTGAACCGGGAGGGTGACGAACTGCTGATGGTCATGCCGCCCATTTTGTGCACATCGTGGCAGTCGGTGCAGGTGGCGGCACCGCTAGCGAAGTGGTTGGTGGCCAGGAAACCCTGAGCGGTCCCGCCGTCGGGCGCGGTCATGTCGGCGTGACACTCCGTACAGGCGGTGTGGCGTTTATCGAAGGGGTAACGATTGGGGTTGTCGATAAAAAGTCCGGTTCGTCCCCCTTGCTGCACGTGGGCCAGGCCCGGACCATGGCAGGATTCGCAGGAAATGGATTGATGGGGGCTCATTCGGTATTCCTGTCGATCAGACGCACTGCGGCCGTCGTGACAGGCGAGACAGGTCGTCGTGCCTACTTCACCGGGGCCCGGGCCGGTCGACTCACAACTGTCCATGCCCAGACTCATGCCGGTGACGGCAAGAACGACCAAGTACAGCATACTTGATTGGAGGGCGGGGCGGGTGGCCCGGCTTGCGCCACATTGTCTGATCAGAGACCCCATGATGTGTTTTATTTCTCCCACGTCATCGTTTACCGGAATTCTTTGCGAGCGTTAGGCTACCCTGTGCCGCGTGACAGGTGGGTAAGCTGGTGGTACGAAGGCACTCGAAGATATATAAGCAAACATCCTGCCAAGTTATCGTGTACTAAGGAATTGGGTGTTTCCTCAAGGTATCACGACGTCGCGCGCCTGTCAATTGTTGATATGGTCTGCCCCAGAAGTGTACTGAATTGAACACTATTGTCTTTTTTGTGTTGGGCAAATGTGTGCTAGTGTAGTTGTGTTATGCGGGTGTTAATTGGGCTATACATATGGTTGTTTTTGTTGCCAGCCTGTCGAACTCAAGGCAGAATTCCATGAATCGGTTGTTTTTTCAGGGGTGTAGAGGAGACGTCCGTTGGATTGGGGCTGCGTTGTCTTCCTTACACACATAGGGAAGTCGGATAGGGCGTTCTTGGCACGGAATCCGCATGCACAGCAA
Source organism: uncultured bacterium (assembly GCA_963977445.1). Lineage (GTDB taxonomy): Bacteria > Hydrogenedentota > Hydrogenedentia > Hydrogenedentales > JAEUWI01 > JAEUWI01. The sequence continues at coordinate 7,295 of CAXBPH010000198.1, forward strand.
CAGGTCGATTGCATCTCATTATGCAGTGCCCGTTAATCAAGGGAGTAGGGCAGTCGTCATCGAGAATTGAAACGAGAGACTTGTGGAAAGGTGGTTGCGGTAACTTGAGACCGGAGCCCCGCGACATCGAAGGGAGAAGGTTGTCATGACTAGGAAGAGCCAGTTCAGGTGGAGAAGCCAGATGGGGGTGAGCGTGCTGCTGATGTTCTTGATAGCATCGGCTATGTTTTCCGGTTGCCCCGTAGTTACAACGCCCGATCCAAACCCGGATCCTGATCCTACACCGACGCGGGTGGTGGTTGAGCCTGTCTCTACGTCTCCCGGATTGAACGTCGTAATAAATTCGGTGAGGATTCCAGGTGATCGACGTCCGCTGGTTTCTCTGGAGCTTCGGGACGACGCGGGTGAATTGATTCCCCTTCGTGAGCTGGGGGACGCACGCTTCATTCTCGCTTACCTCGATCCCGCACCACCGGAAGGCAGTACGGCCCGATTTGTGAGTTACAACACGCAGACGGAGACGGCTGATGGTCGTAGCGCGCTGCAGGCAACGTACGACGGGGGACGGCTGGATGGTATGACGCAGGAGGACGACGGGACCGTAACGTATCGTTTCACGACGGCGATTCCCGAAGGCTATCCTACGGCTGCAACCCATCAGCTTGGGGGACAGCTTGAACGTCTTTTTCCCATCGATGGTGTAGAGTATCTTGCCAATCCTGTATTTTCATTCCGGCCCGATGGTAGTGGAACACTTTTATCCCGGGAATTGGTAGAAACCGCTTCCTGCAATGTCTGTCACACCCGCCTCCAGGTCCATGGGGCACGCCGGGAAGTCCAGCTGTGTATCCTGTGCCACAATGCTGGATCAACGGATGCAAATTCTGGTAATTCAGTTGATTTCGCCCAGATGATTCACAAGATCCACCGGGGGGCCGATTTACCCAGCGTGTTGGACGGTGAGGCCTATCAGATTGTAGGATTCCGGAATTCAGTCCATGATTATTCCGGCGTCCACTTTCCACAGCCCGTTCAGAATTGTGATTCCTGTCACTCCGGGGCATCCATGGCGGAGACCTACATGACTGCGCCGACCATCGCTGGTTGCGCCTCGTGTCACGATAGGACGTGGTTTGGTGATCCCTTTGCTGCACCCGCTGGTTTTGAAAACCACATTGCGGGTCAGCAGGTTGATGACAAGCTCTGCGCCCTGTGCCATACCCCGACGGCCCCTGGCCCTGCGCCCATCTTTGAAGCGCACCGGCTTGCTACCGAGAGTCCGTTGGCTCCGGGCCTGATGTTGACGGTAAACGAGGTGAACACGGCCAATACCGAAACGGGTGCCGCGGTGACCATAAACTTCACGGCAGCCAACAAGGATGGCGTTCCCTATGCGGACCTCAGTGACCTGTCTACCGTTGCTGCGACCCTGGCCTACCCGGTCAGGGACTATGAGCAGGCCAACCGTGAATCCATCAACGGGGCCAACGCTACTGCCAGAGAAAATGGTAGCTTCGATTACACCTTCAACACGGAAGTGCCTTTAGACAGTGAGGAGACCTTCGCGGTCGCAATGGACGGACGATTGAACTTTGCCTTCGGCGACAAGACGCTTACCCAAGGTACGTCCAGTAACGGACGCATGATATTCACCGTCGACGGCAGTGTTCCCGTAGAGCGCCGCAAGATTATCGACGATGCCAAGTGCAATGCGTGTCACAGTGAAGTTCGCCTCCACGGAAACCTTCGGGTTGGTGTAGACAGCTGTGTTATGTGTCACAACCCCAGTGCCACGGATGTAAATCGTCGTCCGGAAGATCAGGGAAATCCTGAAAGTATCAATTTCAAGGATATGATTCACCAGATCCACCGTGGCTCGGCGCTGGAAACTCCGTTTTCCGTGTACGGATTCGGTAGCACGGAACACGACTTCACTGAGATTGAATTTCCCGGTGACCTGCGGAACTGTGAGATCTGCCACGTGGATGGGTCCTTTGATATACCCCTCTCCATGGACGCCCTCTCTACGGTTGTCGCCGATGGAGAGACGGTCCTGCTCGAAAAACTACCCGTGCGGGCCTCCTGCACCTCGTGTCACGACAGTCTGATTACGGAAGTGCACGCCGTCGTGAACAGTGATTCCGGTGCTCGTGTTGAATCCTGCGCAGTCTGTCACGACAGCAGTTCGGACTTCGCTATCATCGACGTCCACAATATGGGGCCGTGATTTTTAGGCGACCTTACTGAAACGACAATCTGTAACAGTTGAACTAGCGACGGGGAAGGTGAGGTGTCACCTTCCCCTGATTATGATGTAGATAAACAAACCGGGTAGGAGTCAGATTCGTGGTGAAAGAGGAACGTGGTTGGAGAGGTGCCTTGGGCCAACTTATCTGGCGCAATTGGCTGACACTTTTTGGCAGTAGCCTGACGACCGTGAGTGCTGGAGCGATCATCGTTTTTCTGGCCCTGGAATTTTCTGGTGTTCCCCTTTCGCCCTATATCGGTATCCTCAGCTATCTTCTGCTGCCAGCGGTGTTTATTCTCGGCTTATTGTTTATTCCGCTGGGCGCCTACCTGGATCGCCGCCATCGACGGCGGAACAACATTACCGAAACGCCCCATATTAAACTCGATTTCAACAGCCCACGGATGCAGAAGCTGGCGGTAATCGTAGGGTTTCTGACCCTCTTCAACCTCATCATCGTTTCCATCGCCAGCTACGAAGGCGCGGTCTATATGGAGTCCGTCGCGTTCTGTGGTCAGACCTGTCACACCGTCATGGAGCCGGAGTTCATGGCCCACATGGACTCACCCCACGCCATGGTGAAATGTGTGGACTGTCACATCGGACCCGGAATTCCGGCGCTGGTCCACGCGAAGCTGAATGGCCTGAATCAGGTTTACGGCGTATTGACCGGGAGCTATGAACGGCCCATCCCGGCGCCGGTTCACAATCTGGCCGATGCCAATCTCACCTGCGGTGAATGCCATAACGGAAATAAAGACTTGGGTGATATTCTCAAGGTAACGACGGACTATGGTCTTGATGATGAGAATACGCCCCTTACCTCGGTGCTTCTCATGCACGTCGGTGGGGATGGGGATGGTATTCACGGTTGGCATCTTGATCCTGACCGGGAAATTACGTATTACGCGCCCGACGACGACCGCAGTGTGGTCAGTTATGTGAACGTGAAAAATCCGGACGGTACTACGGTGGAATACTTTGCCGATGGCGCAGAGATTTCGCCAGCGACTTTGAAGCCCGACGCACTGCGCCGTATGGATTGCACCGACTGTCACAATCGCGCTACCCACCAGTTTTCCATGCCTGGGCCCGCGCTGAATGCCGCCCTCGACGACGGACGACTCGACGTAGGGCTGCCTGCGATCAAACAGGCGGGACTGGATGCCCTGGAGCACGCGGTTGATTCGGAGGATGGGCTCCGTCTTATTTCGGATGAAATTACGGCGTTCTATACCGAAAATCATAGTGAGGTGGTCGCGGAAAAAGCAGCATCAGTTGACGCAGCCATCGCCACAATTCAGGCCATTTACCGTCGCAATATTTTTCCAAAAATGAGTATTGGCTGGGGTACTTACCCAGACCACAATGGACACACGCAGTTCGACGGTTGCTTTCGTTGTCACGATGACGGCCACAGCAGTCGGGATGGTGAACATGTAATCAGCCAGGACTGCACCATGTGCCACAATGTGGTGGCCTGGCAGGAAGAAAATCCCGATATCCTGGCTACGCTTGGCGTCCAATAGGGAAATACGCCATGGCTGTCTATTTAGCCGAGGCTGCACGATTTCTTACCGGGCGCAGCGATGATGAGAAAGGGGAGGTCATGAAGATTTCTGAGACCGTAATTTTAGTCGGTGCCACACTCTCGCTCATAGGGTGTGTTACGCCACAGGCGCGGTATGAAACGATTCACGAGGCGGCAACAGAAGGGAAGGCCCGCGATGTAGCCGCTCTGGTTGATGGCGGGGTTTCCGTCAATGAGCGGGGTGAGTATGGCATGACGGCCCTGCATTGCGCCGCTGCGTGGGGTAGCGAAGACATTATGGGCTATCTGATTCGTCGTGGTGCGGACATCAACGCGGAGAATGATTGGGGGTTGACGCCCTTGCATATTGCTGCGGCCCGTTGCCATGACCAGGATGTGATTTTCCTGCTCGATAATGGGGCGGATGTAAACGCGCTTACCCATGCCCATTGGACAGCCCTTCACTATGCGGCTTCCCGTGGGAATCGCCTGGTCGCAGAATCGCTCATCCAGCGGGGCGCGGCGTTGGACGTGCAGACCCAGACGGGGGATACGGCCCTCCATCGCGCTGCCCGCAATGCCAGTGAGGATGTGGTCAAGGTATTGCTGGCGGCGGGAGCCGACGTGAAGATCCGTAACGAGGCGGGTGAAACACCGAAAGAAAGTGCGCTTCGGGAGGGGCAGACTGCCATTGCTTCTCTGTTTCCTGGTTGACGATTCTTGGTATCCCTGTTTTCTGAGGGAAGATCCGCACTTGCATCCACAACCTTCGGCGGCGGAGACGCATTGCTTGAGGGTTATACCCCGGGCGGCGTTGATTTTAGAATGGTGAGTTTAGAATGGCGATGGCGATGGTTGACGGCACGGTGCACCGTGGGCCAAGGGCGCGCCTCTATCAGTTCAGGTCGAGGGCCAACATGCGCCGGGCTTCTTCGTTTCGATAGCGGTGGCGCAGGATTTCGTAGAGCGTGCCATAGACCATCGCGGCAACGCCGCCCATTGTCACCAGGGGAAGCCACAGGTCCCGCACTGCCCCCAGAGCGATGAATGCCACGCCTGCCGCCACGGCAATAGCTCCCAAGATGGCGATGGCGAGGGTGCCCGCTAATACCACGCGTTTCCCCTGGCTCTTCGATGACAGTTTCGCGCTGATTGCGCCCCACAGGCCGCAGGAGATTCCGAATGTCAGATAGGCGACGCGGGACGATGCTGGGGCGCCTGAGGGCCCCTGGGAGGTCAGGCTCATGTTGCTCAAGGTCACGGTGCCGGGCCCTTCGAAGCGGACCCCAAGGCGGGCGGCCTCCAGGGGCTGGCCCGACTGGAGGAAGAAGGGTGTTGAAACGTCACGTCCTGGTGTGGTGCCTGTGAAGGGGGTATTTAAGGCTCGGGAAAAATAGGCCATACCGTCAATTACGGCATACATCTCCAGGTAGGCGGGCCCCGTCACCGGAGCGCTCGTCGGCGTCGCGCTGGACATGGTCGCATTGAAGGCGAGCCGGGCGTCCTCCGCACCAATTTGTCCACCGGTCACCATCACGCGGAGGGACCGATGAAAGGGATCTTCCGTGGCTGCCCCATCCGCCGCCTGGATGCGTGCAATGAGACGATCGAGACGGCTGCGCAGGGTGGGGTAGGACACGCCGTATTCGCTGGCCAAGGCCTTCAAGGATCCCGATGCCAGGACAAAGCGGCGAATGAAATGGATGTCTTCTTGTTCCAGGGCCTGAAGCCATGGTGGTAGCCTCCGATCGTCCACGGGTACTCCTGTGTGTTTAACTTAGTTAATGTCTGGTTGAGTTATATTCAAATTAGCTTCCGCTGTCAATATAATTAAAGCGGAGTTGACTAAAGTTAAATAATGTGTTTTGTTGGGGGCGTGGGTCGGCGGTAGGAACTTGGGTGTTCCTCACGGGCAAGTCTTGCAGACTTGTCCGTGCCACCCTTGCATTCGGTTCTATTGTCTGATGGCGGCGTGGGTGGTGTACGAGGGTTCCGACACACGAACCGCTATTGTCGGTTCGGGCCTCGTTGCTCTCCGAACCGGTTGTGGGTATGATGCAGAACGAAGGAGAACTCTTATGTTTACGCGTATTAAATCATAGTTAATCCACCGGCTCTGCCGGTGAGAATTCATCAGGCTCTGCCGT
>CAXBPH010000199.1:0-13213 GCA_963977445.1 uncultured bacterium
AAAATCTACCGGCTAGACTTGGATGAATAGCCGTGTTGCATTTAGTTTATGAAACTGGCGGGCTCCTGATAGGTAGTTGGCGATATATTTTTCAGTCGTGTAAGCTATGTCTGTAAACCTGAGACAAGACTTCGATCTTGCGATGAAGGTTAAACGCAATTGGTCGGTACCCAATAGACGAGGAGAGTAACTCTTGAGCGAAGTGGTTTCCTATAGCACCGATGGCAACGTAGGTATTATTACCATCGATTCCCCCCCTGTAAATGCTCTTTCCGTTGCCGTGCGACGGGGTATTATGGCCTCCTTTTCGTCGGGTTTGCAGGACGGTAGCGTGGCGGCACTGGTCCTGATTTGTTCCGGCCGTACCTTTATCGCCGGGGCGGATATTACCGAATTTGATCGGGCGCCGGAAAGTCCCTGGCTCGATGAAGTGATCGACGTTATTGAGGGCGGGGATAAGCCCGCAGTGGCGGCTATTCATGGCACGGCCCTCGGGGGGGGACTGGAGACGGCGCTGGCATGTCACTATCGTGTTGCCCTTTCGAGTGCACGTTGCGGATTGCCGGAGGTGCATCTCGGAATCGTGCCTGGAGCGGGGGGGACCCAGCGTTTGCCCCGATTGATCGGCCCCGAAGCGGCGGTGGAGATGATCGCGTCTGGCGTTCCTGTTGGTGCAGCCCGCGCCCTGGAGCTGGGTCTCATCGACCAAATTATTGAGGGGGACTTGCGGGAAGGGGCCGTCGCTTTCGCGAGGGAACTCATCGAGGCCGGGAAGGGCCCACGCCGCATCCGCGATATGTCGGAGATGGTGACGGGCGTCGATCCGGCGCTTTTCGTCGGCGTACGAAACGCCTATGCGAAGAAGCGACGTGGTTTTGATTCGCCCCAACGTGCCATCGATTGCGTCGAGATTGCTACCCAGACGGACATCGATGCAGGCCTTGCAAAGGAGCGGGCAATCTTTGATGCTTGTTTGTCGTCGGCCCAGTCAAAGGCCCAACGTCATATCTTCTTCGCGGAACGCATGGCGAGTAAGATTCCCGACGTGCCGAAGGATACGCCGGTTCGGATCATAGAATCTGCGGCGATTATCGGAGCAGGTACCATGGGCGGTGGTATTGCCATGAACTTCGCCAGTGTCGGGATTCCGGTGCTGCTGATGGACGCTACCCAGGATGGCCTCGACCGGGGCATGGCGATCATAGCGAAGAATTATGCCAGCGGCGTGAAGAAAGGGCGAATGACCCAGGCCCAGATGGACGCCACCATGGCCTTAATTCAACCCACCTTATCCTATGATGACCTGAGTGCGGTGGATATTGTCATAGAAGCGGTATTCGAAGAGATGGATATCAAGAAAACCGTCTTTGCCGAGTTGGATCGGGTTTGTAAGGCCGATGCGATTCTGGCAACGAATACGTCGACCTTGGATATTGATGAAATTGCCGCGAGTATCTCTCGCCCGGAACAGGTGATTGGGCTACACTTTTTCAGTCCCGCCAACATCATGAAGCTTCTGGAGATTGTTCGGGGTGCGAAGACCGCGAAAGAAGTCATCGCCACCGCGTTTCAATTGAGTAAGATGATTCGAAAGATCGGTGTACTTGTCGGGGTTTGTGACGGCTTTGTGGGTAACCGCATGGTTCACCCCTATATTAACGAGTCCATGTTTCTTCTGGAAGAAGGGGCAACCCCATCACAGGTGGATGGTGCCATCTATAACTTTGGTATGGCCATGGGTCCTCATGCCATGAGCGATCTCGCTGGACTGGACGTGGGCTGGCGCATACGCCAACGTCAGGCATCTACGCGCCCGGCCGACGAACGATATTGTTCCATTGCCGATAAGATATGTGAACAAGGTAATTATGGCCAGAAAACGGGACGTGGATTCTATCTCTACGATCCCGCGACCCGGGCTGCCTCGGCGGACCCGGAGGTCGAAGCCTTGTGTGTATCCGAAGGGCAGGAGAAGGGCATTGCACGACGGGATATCAGTGACGCAGAGATTGTTGAACGGTGCATTTATGCATTGATCAACGAAGGTGCCCGTATTCTCGAGGAGGGCATCGCGCTTCGTGCATCGGATATCGATGTGATCTATGTCTACGGTTATGGTTTTCCCGCGTTTCGTGGGGGGCCAATGCACTATGCGGATACGGTAGGCGTTGCAGAAGTATACCGGCGGATTTGTGAGTTTCACGAAGAGCATGGGACACTCTGGGAGCCCGCGCCCCTGCTCAAGCAGCTTGCCGAGTTGGGCGGGACCTTTGCGGCGTATTCGAAATAGCATTTACTGGTAATTCAATGACGATGGAAAGATGCTTCGGGAAAAAGAATGCAGGGGTGGGGTGCATTCTTCGACATACGGATGATACGTAATTATTTCGGGCACGAAATTAGGTGTAACTTGCGTGGAAACGCGGTAGAGGTTTGAATGGACTCGACAACATCAGGCTTGGAAAAGTGTCTTCAGGTTGGGCTGGATATTTTTCTCGACACCCAACCGGGACAACATGATACCAAGAGGTATCCTGGTAGCATTCGGGGTTGGGACGTGGGGCAGTATATATTGCTGGGGATGCGGCGAGGTGCCACAATGCCTCTCGTGCGGCGGGGAAAGAAGTGCGTCGTTCGATTTATGCATGAGGGGGAGGTGTGGGGGTTTACCGCCGTATTTGGTGAGCCATCAACCAATCCAGATTTTCCACTGCTTCAGCTCTACTGGCCCAGTGAAGTCGCCCGGCTGCAAGTCCGGAAGCATGAGCGGGTTGAAATTAAAATTGCCTGTACCCTCCATTTGAATGATGAAGAAACGGAAATGGGTACCATTGGTGACATAAGTGGCGGTGGCTGTAGTGTGGTATCGGCCCATGCCCTCGACGTGGGAGCAAACATTCGCCTTTCCTTCCGCATGCCCGAGGGGGCGCAGGTTTCGGGGCGCCCCGTCCTTATTAGAAACCGCAAAGAAGAAGGCAGCAGTGGCTACCGATACGGCTGCCAGTTTCAGGAGGAGACCCAGGGCGACCGCGGCATTGAATTGTTTGTGGCCCGAAAAATCGCAACGGATCGGGGCGAAGCAGCACCCCATCCTCAGATTCTGTTGCTTTCCCGAAGCGATGAAGACCTGAAGATTGCCCAGCAGGGTCTGGCCGACACCCCCTATGAGGCGGTTGCGACGGCTGGTCTGTTGGACCTGGGGCACCAGTTGCGTACGTGTACCACGGTTGGAATCTTGATTAGTTCAGAGCAAAAAGAGCTCTCAGCGCTGGAGTTGATTCCCCTGATCAAGCAATCGGCAGACATGGAAGATGTTCCGCTGTTTCTTTACGGTGGCGATAGTGGGCTGCATGGACAAGCCACGGGTATGGGTGCAACCCTTTGTTTGGCCGACCTTTCCGCAGTTGGGGAAACCATTCCCCACCTGTTGAAGGTGGAGATGCCGGAGACCGCGATTGAAGACGCGGGGTCTGAAGACGCTTCTCCGTCCGACGATGGTGGCGCTGAGCCCGCAGAGGAGGCCGATATGCCGTTGGCCTCTGCCGATGAGTCAGAAGTTGATGATGACGATGACGATGACGATGACGACGGGGACGAGATTGAACTTGGCTGAAATACGCTGGTCTGAAACGAGGTGGGCTCATGGCCTGGTTGGGTGAGCTGGCATTGGCCCGAGAAGCTGCGTTTGCTGCCGCCCGGGTACTTCAGGAAATGGGGAAACGTCCCGTCGTTGTACTTAGCGACGCAGGGCGCGACATCAAGCTTGAAGCCGATCGGGAAGCCGAAAGCGTTATCTTGAAGCTCCTTTCTTCCAGCAACTTTCCAGTGTTGGCGGAAGAGAGTGGGGCCCATGGTGATGTGTTGGGTGCGGCCCCGGTCTGGGTGGTTGACCCCCTCGATGGAACGATGAATTTCAGTCGTGAAATCCCCTTTTATTGTGTGTCTATCGCACTACTCGTAAACGGCGAACCGGTTTTGGGGATCGTTCACGATATCGTCAGGAAGGAAACCTTCTCCGGAGTCGTGGGCGAAGGCTGCTGGCTGAACGACGAACCTGTGGTGGTCTCGCGCGTGACCGATCCAGCACGTGCCATTCTGGCGACAGGGTTCCCCACGGGGAGGGATTTTGAGCCGGAATCTCTGGTGGGGTGCCTTCACGATATGGGACGTTTCAAGAAAGTCAGAATGCTGGGGAGCGCCGCCTTGATGCTGGCCTACGTCGCCGTCGGGCGAGTCGATGCGTATAGCGAAGATGACATTATGTTTTGGGATGTAGCAGCGGGCGTCGCCCTGGTCAAGGCCGCTGGGGGATTTGCTTCGGTCCGTCCGTCCTCGCGACTCAAATGGGGGCGCTACGTACGCTGCGCGAGCTGTTCTGAATTGTGGCCCAATCACTAAGGCGATAGGGTGGCTGTAGGACCGGAATGTTCATCGTTATGACTGTAATGGGCTACATCGGTGTGTTATGCTTAGCCCAGTCCCAACCCACCCGTAGAAGTCGTCTATACAGGAGTTTTAACCATGTCTCACGTAAATCTCATCACCGGGGGAGCAGGTTTTCTTGGCTCTCATTTGTGTGAGGCCTTATTGACACGTGGTGAGGAAGTGTTGTGTTTAGACAATTTTTTCACGGGCCGCAAAGAGAATATCGCCCATTTACTCGGCAACCCACGATTTGAGCTGGTCCGTCACGACGTAACCGAGCCCATTGTTATCGAAGCCGATAGAATTTTCAATCTCGCTTGTCCAGCGTCCCCCGTTCATTACCAGCACAACCCCGTGAAAACGATTAAGACCAACGTGATGGGCGCGCTTAATATGCTCGGACTGGCGAAGCGCGTGGGCGCGCGGATTCTCCAGGCATCTACGTCGGAAGTCTATGGCGACCCCGAGGTGCATCCGCAGGTCGAAAGCTATTGGGGCAACGTTAACCCTATCGGCCCACGCAGTTGCTACGACGAAGGCAAACGGGTCGCAGAGACATTGTTTTTTGATTACCATCAGCAGAATCGGGTCGACATTCGGGTGATACGTATTTTCAACACCTACGGCCCACGCATGCAAATCGATGACGGCCGGGTGGTCAGCAATTTCGTGGTTCAGGCCTTGCGTGGTGAGCCCATAACTCTCTATGGCGATGGCAGCCAGACCCGATCGTTCTGCTACTACGAAGACCTGATCCGGGGAATGATGGCGATGATGGATTGTGACGGATTTACAGGGCCTGTGAATATTGGAAATCCGGGAGAGTTTACCATTCGGGAATTGGCCGAAACGGTAATTCGACTGACAGGCTCTTCGTCTGAGTTGGTCTTTAAGCCACTGCCTCAGAATGATCCGACCCGCAGAAAGCCCGATATTTCCGTGGCGAAAGACAAGCTTGCGTGGGAGCCCCGCATCGATTTAGAAGAGGGATTGAAACCAACTATCGCCTACTTTGCCGACCAGATTGGCCGCGAAATCTGAAGACTCCCATGGGGGCGGCGCGAAATGGAATAGGAATCGTCAGGACTTGGCAGAGGTTGCCATTCCCAGAAATTCGCGAAGTTCGTCGCCATTTTTCGTCATGTCGGCCAGGGTATAACTATCCAATACCTCACAAAAGGCCGTGAAGGCTTCCATCAACACCCCCTTCAAACGACAGGCTGGTGAGATGACGCAACGGTTGCTCTCGCGATCGAAGCATTCGACAATATTGAAGTTGGGCTCGGTATTGCGAATGACCTCGCCCAAGTTTATCTGCTCAGGGGCGCGGGCCAGACGCATGCCACCCTGTCTTCCCCGTATCGTCGTGATGTACCCCAATTTTCCCAGATTGTGAACCACTTTGACCAAGTGATTTCTGGAAATATTGTAACGCGCAGAAATCTCCGTAATCGTCACATTTCTATCGCATACCGACAGGTAGATCAGGGTTCTAAGCGCGTAGTCGCTGTATTGGGTCAATTGCATTTGTGTAAGCTCCTATCGCTCTGCCTCTAGTATACCATTCTCCTTAATAAGAGTTGACATTGCCCTCCGAGATCCTTAAGATAGATTTTAAATCCATGTTAGTGTATGGAAAAAGCACACGGTGATTTGCACAAGACAATCACGCCGGGATGATTTTTTCACAATCCAATTTTATGACGGCAACGGACTAAGGAGTGAAGCATGAGCGCATTATATGAAGAGATTGGTGGAGAAGCAGCGGTAGATGCGGCGGTCGATATTTTCTATCGGCATGTCCTGAGCGACGATCGTATCGCTCACTTTTTTGATGGGGTCGATATGGAGCGCCAGGCGCAAAAGCAAAAAGCGTTTTTGACCATGGCTTTTGGCGGCCCACATAATTATACAGGCCAAGACATGCGCACCGGTCACGCCCACCTGGTTAAGCAAGGCTTGAACGACAGTCATTTCAACGCCGTCGCTGAAAACCTGGCAACAACACTGACGGAACTCAACGTTCCACAAGACAAAATCGATCAGGTCCTTGCGATTGCTGAAAGCACTCGTGAAGACGTGCTTGGTCGTTAAATTACCACAGGCGGGCCATACGAAGTTGCCGTTGCGGGTCAGTCATCGGGCTGACCTGCAACGGGCTCCACAAAACGACCCGTTCGATCTCATTTCATCCCCCCTCTACCCGAATGAAGAGCTGTGCCATGTCTACACTTTTTTTTGAAGACGGAACATACCACTTGAACGATGGCGAGTCTGTGTTGGAATGCCTCGAACGGGAAGGGCATGCCATACCAAACGCATGCCGAAGTGGCGTGTGCCACAGCTGTATGCTTCGTGCGACAGACGGTGAGGTTCCGTCCGCAGCCCAAAAAGGCTTACGGCCTGCCCAGGCCGCCCAAGGCTACTTTCTTTCCTGCTGTTGCTATCCCGAGGCGCCCATAACGGCAGCCCGTGGGGAGGGGGTGATGCGGAAGATTGGGGCGCGATTGGTCGTTAAGGAGGCGCTGAATGAGCGCGTGCTACGTATTTTGCTTGAAACGGAAGAGCAGATGGAATACTTCCCAGGGCAGTTTGTGAATTTCGTCCGGGCCGATGGCCTCGTGCGCAGTTTTTCGGTCGCGAGTGTGCCGGCGTTGGAATCGACCTTGGAATTTCACATTGCGCTGGTGCCCGGTGGTCAGATGAGTGGCTGGCTGCACCATGAAGCCGAGTCCAGTACCCGTCTGGAATTGATGGGCCCCCTGGGCAATTGCTTCTACGTGAATGATGACAAGGAGCAGTCCCTCTTCTTACTGGGGACAGGCACCGGCCTTGCACCTCTCTACGGTATCGTCCGCGATGCGTTGCACCAAGGGCACACGGGCGCGATTCATCTTTTTCACGGGAGCCTCCTGGCCGCCGATCTCTATCTCACAGACGCACTGCGACAGCTTTCGGAGGAATACGCCAATTTCTCCTACCACGCCTGCGTGCGTGATGAACCCGGCACGGATTGGATGCGGCAAGGTGATGTTGACGCCATCGCACTGGAGACGATCCCCAACCTCAAGGGGTGGAAAGTTTACCTGTGCGGTAATCCTGCCTTGGTAAAACTGTTGCAGCGTAAAACCTTTCTCGCCGGTGCCAGCATGCAGGATATCTATGCCGATGCCTTTATTCCTGCTGGCGGTGGGTGAGCTGTAATCCGGGTAAACCTCGACGTATTCGTAGCGTAGTCCAGTCACCGGATTAAGAAACTTAGTCTCGCTTACGGGTTAGTTTCCAGGAAAGACTTCGCGTATCGCCCGACTCAGTGGGCGTCGAGCCCTTTGAGAATGAGCAGCATGTGCTCCATGGTCTTAAATATCTCATCCAGGTATTCGGGAATAGCCCGGGTGCTGCCCGGCAGGGTATAGACCAGCGCGTTGCCCATGGTGGCGGCGACACTCCGGCTGGTCAGCGCCATGGGCATGGTGGCCCCATACTTCATGCGGATGTGTTCCATGATGCCGGGGATGACTTTGTCGGCGTGTCGGGTGACAATGTCTGGGGTGATGTCGCGGGGTCCGACGCCGGTGCCTCCGGTGGTGATGATGAGGTCGACGCGGCTTTGGCGGGCATTGTTAAGGACGGCTTCGAGGGCTTCGTCCTCGTCGGGAACAATCTGTGTCTCTACCCAGAGTCCCCATCGATTCTCCTGGCACCACGTGTCCAGCAGCGCCCGAACTGCGGGACCACTCTTGTCTTCATAGGCCCCTTTGCTGGCGCGATCACTCACCGTGATAATGTGGGCACGGAGCAGTCGATGCTGATGACGAATCGGTTGACCCGTCTCGATGGTGCCCCCGTGAACCACGCGTGCAAATACGCCATGATCGGAAAGAAGGCATTTCGCCTGGGCGCTGCAGAGTGGCTTGCCCGTTTCGTTGACCTTTTTGCCGATTTGGGTAATCTCCAGGATGGCGTCGTCAATTTCCAGGGTGTCGAGGAGGCGCAGTTCGGGCAGGCCATCGCCGCGCAACAAAATGTTTTCCTGGCCTTTGCCGGGTAACGCTTCCTCGGTGCTGTCGGGGAAATAGTAACGGGCCACGGTATCGTGCATGAGGCTAATCTGGCGCAGGCCCGGCCCCCCGTGGCGGTCGCCCTCGATACCGTTGGGGGTGAGGGTCATGGATGGCACCACGTCGTGATCGGTTCCCTTTTCCCGGGAGAGGCTGAGGCCAGTGGTGGACATCGATGGGGTCATAGTATTGTCTTTCTTTTTCCGGGGCACGGTTTCGAAGTTAGAGCAAATGAATCAGCGCCGTTTGGCCCGTGTCCATCGTGGTGGTGCCCGGAGCAAAGGCGAGGAGTCCGTCGGCGGCGGTGAAAGCGTGGATGTGGGCGGATCCGTGAAATTCAATCGGGGCTACACGATGTTGGGCGTCAATGCGGATGGGTACCCAGCCTTCCCGTTCTCCATTTTTTCGTGTGAAAGTGTGGCCGAGTTCCATGGGAACGATGCGTTGTCGGGGCACCGTGCCTTGCAGGTGTGCCAGAAAAGGGGCGACGAAGAGCGTGAACTGGAGAAAACTGGATACGGGATTTCCAGAGAGGCCGAAGCAAGCCTTTTCGCCCCGGGTGCCAAAGAGCACGGGCTTTCCCGGCTGGATGGCAACCCGATCAAAGTGAATTTTAAATCCGTGGTGGGCAAGAATATCCGGCACGAGATCGTAGTCACCCATGGAGACGCCGCCGGTACTCAAGACGACATCATGATTTTCCAGGGCTGCTTCCCACGCGGTGACCATGGTATCCTTCTGGTCGGCGACGATACCGAGATCGGAAGCGACGGCACCGGCCTGTTCTGCCAGGGTCGTTAATTGAATGCTGTTGCTGTTCCGTATTTTTCCGGCGGACGGGGTGGACGCCGGGGGCACCAACTCGTCACCCGTAGCCATTACGGCGACGCGTGGTTGGGCGACGACAGTGGGCCTGGCACAGCCCACGGAGGCCAGCACCGGCAGATGGGGGGCACGGAGATAGGTTCCGGCCGTCAGCACGATATCACCGACGTGCACATCCTCGCCCTGAGGGCAAATGTTACTCTTGGCCTCGGTTCCGATAAAGCGAATGGTCCCGTCGTCGATCTCTTCGACCTGCTCGACAATGAGGATGGCGTCGGCGCCTTCGGGCACGGGTGCCCCGGTCATGATCTTGCTGCAGGTGCCGGGGGTGATGGGGTGGGTGGGCACACTTCCCGCCGGGATGTGTTCCAGCACGCGGAGGGGCGCAAAGGCATCGACGGCGCGACAGGCATACCCGTCCATGGAAGATTTGTTGAACGGGGGGATGTCCACATCTGAGGAAACATCCGCCGCCAGAACACGTCCACAGACGTGTTCCAGCGGCAGCGATATTGTTGGAAGTCGCCAAGCGGCAGCGACGACGCGATTCAGGGCCTCAATCCGGGTAATCATAGGCATCCTCAATGAAGTTGACTTTGTACTGAGGATAGCATTATGCCCTACGTGGATTTGGTTTCGCTACGCGCACGCATTGCCGCAACCCGACCCGTGCCTTTTTCGTGCCGCAGGTCAGGGTCAACGAGCCACAATTAGAAGCCGACGACGCCTGATCCGTTATTAGTAGTTACGTGGACGCTCAGCCTTGGGCCGCGCTTCGTTTACATTAATATTGCGCCCCTTGATGTCTTTACCATTGAGCGAGTCGATGGCAAGTCGTGCTTCGTCGTCGACAACCATTTCTACGAAACCAAAACCTTTAGAGCGGCCGGATTCACGATCGCTGATCACGTTGGCGCTGGTAACTTCGCCAAACGCGGAGAATGCTTCTCTAAGATCTTCGTCAGTTACGGAGTACGATAAATTTCCTGCATAGATGTTCATCTGGTCTGTTCTCTTCCTGTAGTGAGCGCGGTAGCCGATTCATTACGAACCAATCGAATGCCGAAACCGCCTGGTCGCTTCCCTATTCTACCGGATAGGGTGCCTGACCAAGTGTTCCGTAAGATTCACAAGTTACTGCGTCATGATCTCATACTATTGTTGTGAGATCGTTACAGCCGCAGACAATTTTAAGGCTGCCTGCGCCATACCGAAGAATCCCAACATGCTTTCGACTGAAACACCATTATAGACAACGGTGC
Organism: uncultured bacterium; assembly: GCA_963977445.1. Classification (GTDB taxonomy): domain Bacteria; phylum Hydrogenedentota; class Hydrogenedentia; order Hydrogenedentales; family JAEUWI01; genus JAEUWI01. The sequence continues at coordinate 10,574 of CAXBPH010000199.1, forward strand.
ATAAAATCACCAGCACCAATTTGGGCCCTTCAGCTTGTCGTGGCTGTTCTACTTGGGGGTAGGGAAAAGTTGCACGCCACCCTCGGCGGTTTGTGCAAACAAAGGGGCACCTGTGGCGGTTTGTGTATGTATTGGAGAAGGTAACCTTTTGCTTCGTGCAACAGACTGACATGGTGATGTGAGAAATATTTTGTCTATTCAGTGCGGTTTATGTTTTTTAATGCCCTGTAATCGTGGAAGGTGTTGATGTTTTTCAGCAGGGAATCGTCGATGGGGACCCCATAGGACTGGGCCAGCTCTCGGACCAGATGGGCGTGACGTTGGTCCGATGCCATGGCCGTTTGTATCGGTTGGAGAAGACTTCGGTGGTAAAACGCAAACAGGGGTTGGTAGTGGCCCGACGTGGTGAGAGGTACGATCGCCGTGTGACCATCCCGGTGACGATAAAGTTCGTCTACAAGCTGCAGGGGCGGGTCGGGTATATCGGCCGCAATGAAAAAATTCCAGTCCCACGGTGAATGGTTCATCCCCGCAGCAATCCCCATTAGTGGACCCTTTCCCGGGACTTCGTCGGCGACGGCAGGCAGGCCGAGAAAGGAATAGGTGTCCGGGTCGTTGGTGCTGATGTAGCAGTCGGAAAAGCGGGAAGCGAGCTGTTGGGCGATGTGTTGGATCATGGGAACGCCGTTGACTTTCATGAGACACTTATTTTGGCCCATGCGCCGACTTGACCCACCCGCGAGGATGATGGCCCCCGCCTCATAGGGATAAGTCGGCGTTGTCACCGCAACTGTTCCAGGGCCGGTGCACCGCCGCGCAGGGAGTAGACCTTTTCGTGCCCGGCTTTGCGCAGTGCCATGGCGAGGTAACGACTGCGGACACCACGGGCGCAAACGAGTAGCCACGGTTCGGGCACGTCGATGCCCAACCCATCCATTTCGATCTCCATCGCGGGCAAGTGAAGGGCCGTCGGCAGGGGAAGGGGGTTTGCCGCAACGTCCTCGGTGTCGCGGATGTCGATCAAGGCGTACTCGCCTAGTGTCCCGTTGAGGCTCGTGACATCCACTTCGATGGGGGCGTCGGCCTGGATTGCCGTGATGGTCGGGGCATTCCCACACACGGGACATTCAGGATTGCGCTCAGCCTTCGCCTTGTAACTGCGCAGACTGAGGAGGTCCATGAAGAAGGTATCGCCCTGAAGCTTATCCGGCAAATCGAGGAGGTGCTTCAAGACCTCCATCGCCTGGAGGGAGCCAAAGACACCGGTGATGGCCCCGAGCACCCCCACTTCCGCGCAACTGCCTACGCAGCCGGCTTTGGGCATATCGGGCCAGAGACAGCGCACACAGGGACCGTTGGCGTGGGGATCATAGACGAAGAGTTGTCCTTCGTATTGATAGATGCTGGATTGGACCAGAAGTTTTTTATGGAGTACCGCCACATCGTTGAGTAAAAACTTGGTTTCAAAATTGTCGGTGCAATCCACGATGATGTCGTAGTCGGCAATCATATCGACCACGTTGGCCGGTGTGATGCGCTCCGTGAGCGTCGTGATTTCGATAAAAGGGTTCAGGGCACGAAGACGGGCTTCGGCCTGGGTCCCTTTCGATTGTCCCACACCATCGGCATCGAAGAGGATCTGGCGGTGGAGATTGGAGGCTTCCAGAGAGTCCCCCTCGGCAATGGCCAGGTGGCCGATACCGGCCGCAGCGAGATAGAGCAGGGCGGGCGCGCCCAGACCACCGGCCCCCACCACGAAGACGCGGGCCTGACGCAGTTTTTCCTGACCGGCAGTTCCCACCTCTTTCAGATGAACCTGGCGGGCATAGTAACTCGCTTCGGATAGGGCGGGCGCGACCTGGGGAGTGGTCGCCGCCTCCAGCGCCACACCGGCGTGGGCGCAACGTTCGCAATTGACCCAACCCGAGTCGCCATCGGTGTAATGCTCTTTTTTCCAGATGGGAAGGCGATGTTTTACCGAGTCAATAATGAAGCGGCAGGCGTCAAAGGCTTCGCCGCGATGGGGGGAACTCACGCCGACCCACACGGCCATATCCTGCAATTCCAGGGAGCCAACCCGATGGACGCACTGGGCCGCGCGAAGACCAAAGCGTTCTGTGGCTTCGGCGAGGATGGCGTTGCCTTCCGAGATGGCGACGGCCTCATAGGCTTCATATTCCAGCCGCTCGACGGTCTTGCCTTCGTTGTGATTGCGCACCCATCCCTCAAAGGCGACAAAGCCACCGGCCTCCACATCCTGCACGGACGTCCGGAGGGCCATGGGGTCGAGGGGGCTGCTCGAAATGGTAAACATGATCAGCCGCCTGCCACCGGGGGAATGAACACCACGTTGTCATTGGCCTGGAGGGGCGTGTCCCAGGCCTTGAAGGCGTCGTTGATGACGACCTTGAGTTGATTGGACTCCAGACTGAAGCCGTGCTCCGTCTTCAGCGCGGCGTAAAGTACGTCCGGCGTGGCAGCGTCCGTGTCGAGGGTTTCTTCGGAAAGGCCCCGTTGTTCACGTAGGAGGGCGTAGTAACCGATTTTTAACGTTTTGGTGCTCACTGGTATTTTCCTGTTTTTTTTATGGTTCATGGGCAATTAATGGGTGCCAACAACGACTCACTCCACCAACACAAA
>CAXBPH010000200.1:0-13173 GCA_963977445.1 uncultured bacterium
AATGGATGGCGGTGAAGGTTCCCCAGAAGTTGCCGGTCCGCCCGCCGCGCCAGTGCCACACGGGCCGGACACGCACGGTATTGCGAACTCCAATGTGCCAATGGCGACAAAAAGCCGTTTGGACGAGGCCGGCATGGGCCTGGAGGACGCAACGTGGCGGGTGCTCCGTTATAGCGACCTTCGCAGCCTCGTTCCGGGCAACGATCCTCGTCCGCCCGGCAGGGAAATTGAGCTTCACATTACGGGCAACATGGAGCGTTACCTGTGGGGCTTCGACGGCAAGAAGTTTTCCGAGGCGGAACCCATCGTGTTTATTCACGGCGAAAGGCTGCGCCTGACACTCGTGAACGACACCATGATGAATCATCCCATTCACCTCCACGGGATGTTCATGGAGCTCGATAATGGCTCGGGCCAATTCAATCCAAGAAAACATACCGCGAATGTGAAGCCGGCCGAACGCATCTCCCTGGACATAACTGCCGACGCTCTCGGCAACTGGGCCTTCCACTGCCATATCCTGTATCACATGGAAGCGGGTATGTTTCGCGTCGTGTCCGTCCGGGAAGCAAAAGAAGGGATTACGTCATGAAAAAAGAATCCTGCTACACTAGGCGATTCGCTGTGGTCACAGCGATTCTATTTCATTGTTGGATGCTCGAATCGAACGCTCACGGGCAAGAAGCCGTCATGCGGATGAACGGGCACGGACAGATATCGGCGGAGAAACCGGCCACGCCGGAGAATGTACCAACGGCTACCGTCTCTACCAATGCCGAGACAAAGCTACACGTCGGAAACATTGGAAATGATTGGCCGCCCCCGGTGGAAGACTCGCAGCGATTCGCTTCGTTCCGCTTCGATCGACTCGAATACGCGCTGGGCAAGAACGCAGACATTTTACGGTGGGACGCTACGGGGTGGTATGGCGGTGACTATAACCGGTTTTGGTTGAAGTCAGAAGGTGACTGGAAAATTTCCAATGATGGCGCTGGTGTTGTCGAAGTCCAGGCATTGTATGGCCGATTCATTGCCCGCTATTGGGATCTACAGCTAGGGCTTCGTCACGACTATCTTTTCGGGCCGGGAGCCAATCGTTCGCGGACGTTTGCGGTTATCGGCCTCCAAGGGCTCGCGCCCTACCGGTTTGAGCTCGAGCCTGCGCTGTTCATAAGCCAGGATGGTGACCTGTCAGCGCGCTTGACGGCATCCTATGACCTGTTGCTCACTCAACGGCTAATACTTCAGCCGCGGGCGGACATGGATGTAGCCCTGCAATCGGTGGATGAATTCGGGGTCGGAAAAGGGTTCAATAGCCTTGACCTTGGTATGCGACTGCGCTATGAGGTCAAACGCGAATTCGCGCCTTACGTGGGCATCCAATGGAGTCGCACGTTCGGTGAAACCGCAGCATTGGCCAGGCGAGGCGGTGAATCTACGGAAAATGTCGAAGTCCTCTTCGGCCTCAGCATCCGATTCTAACCTCGGACAGGCGATCAGGATTCAGGTGGTCGTTTGAATCGTGAGAACATCAACTCGGTGATCCTGGTCACGCCGGACCACTGACACGAGTTACCCGAAGTAATGGTTTGGGCCGCTGAGAAGGAGGTCTGCGTCGAGATGCCACAGGCTTACTCGTTGGTCAACGGGGCCAGGGGGCAGGCTTCGGCTATTTTCGCCCTGCTTGCCAATATCGCCTTCCGCGCGGGTCGCAAGCTCCAATGGGACGCCAGCAATGATCGCTTCGCCCAGGAGTCTGATTTCGAATCTCTTTTATTTGGAAAGCGTTCATTCACATACACCAATTCGTAAATCCCCTGGCTCGATTTGCTTCGCGGCATTCTCGGAAAGGACATCACGCAGATAGCTCCGAAGCTTGTCGCACCATCATATCGGCCCTCTGACCGCTCCAGGTGGTAAGCAAATGGCCTTTGCAGTGTCCAGAATATTACCCCCTCGGTTCGTATTGGCAACTCGAAGCTTAGGCTGTTGCCCTGATGGCCCCTGCTTGTCTGCCTCAAGCAGCTTGGCACGAATTGTGCCTCGTCTAAAATGCGTCGAGACGAAAAACGTACGCGGTAACACGGTGAAAGGAATCCCGCCGGCCAAGGCCTCGGAAACCCACCTGAATCGGTGTACACTCTGTAGTCACTGGGCTGCTGCTCATGGGGTTATTAAGTAGTTGCGCAATAACTACGTAATGCCCTGATAAGCCCAAAAGATCCCGACGTTGTGAAATGTCCACGCCAAGCGCTACCGGCTGAAGAAATTCCACCATATACGAAAGTTCGACGACACGGTCAGGGAAAACTCTGTGAAGGGAGCAGGAGAGAGGGCGCGTCCCCTCCCCTGCGAATTGGCCGTGGGAAACCGGGCTATCCGAGCATGCCCAGGAGCTTTCGGGCGTTGTCTCGATAAATCTTTGCCGCTACTTCTTCGGGCAGGTTAAAGGAATCGAAGACCTCAAACTGAGGCACACCCTGGCCCGGGGCGAGGTAGTCGGTGCCAAAAAGAAGACGGTCGGCGTATTTGATACAGAATTCCCGACCATGTTCCGGATCGCGACTGAAGGCGTTGGCCCCACTGCCCGCCGAAACGTCGCCATAAATGTTCGGATAGGTATCATAGAGTCGGCCCATGGCACCACCGGGATGTACCTTTCCCTTGGGGTATTGCTGAAGCGTGGATTGCTCCACGTCGCCACTGATAGAGGCCCACCAACCCTGAGCATGGCCGATAAAGATGCCCTCCGGCAGGGCCTTCAACACGTTTTCAAGTCCCGGAAGTCCAGGCTTGTCTGTGTTGCGAGCGTTGTCGAGATGAAAGAGGACCGGAAAGCCCACATCGGCGCAGGCCGAAAAGATCTCCAGGTTGCGGGGGTCATCCATAGCGACGCCCGGTTTGCTCTCGCCAAAGCCTTTGCACCCGGCATCCTGGTATTTGTGGAGGAGATCCCGCTTTGCCTGGGCGTTGAGGTTGATGGTGCGGGGGTCAATGGAGCAAAAGGGAATGAGCCGATCGCGATGATCCTTCGTTTCCTTCAGGATAAAATCGGTGGTGAGGGGGTGGTCCCACGATTCGGGATTAATCAGCGGCAACACCACGGCTTGGGCGATTTCGTGTTCATCCATCCACTTCAGCAAGTCGATGGCTTCGAGTTTTTCTTTGGTGCCCCATTGCTGACCCAGGTGGGTGTGGATGTCCACATACTTCCCAGCGGGGAAGCTCGCGGCCCGGGATGGCGATGCCGCGAGAGAGGCGCCCATCAGGGCAGCACCTGCGGCCAATGTTGTGCGGTGAAAGTCGCGGCGGGAAAGTGGACGGTCAATATTCATGGCTAACTACCTCGTTATGTCAGGTCGGGCAGGGGAGATTTGCTTGGATCGCCCGACACGCGGATTTTGAAAGTACAGGTCCTATAAAAAAGGTATACCTGTCGCAGGGGGCTATGGGCAAGCCCCGTAAAAATAGAATCAGGAGGGCGGAAAACCCGCCCTCCTGAATAATTCGGGTCTGTAACTACGGAAATGACTACTGTGTGCTCAACGACATCAGGTAGGCGACAAGATTAGACATGCCTTCCAGGCTGACCGCTTCTTCCAGGCCTTCGGGCATGAGAGAGAGCTCTGCGCTTTCCGTCGACTCAATGTTGACGCGGAGGATGGTGTCCGCTTCCCCGTTGGCCCGTTTCACCGTAACACTGGTGGCCGTTTCGCTGGAAATGATTCCGCTGTAGGTTTCCCAGTCTTTCGTTTCTACGGTGAAATTCACATAGGCCGGGTTAATTTCCCGGTTGGGATCGAGGACGTTCAGCAGAATGGCTTCGGCACCCCGCGCACCAATCGAACCAAGATCGGGTCCAACGGCGTATCCTTTGCCCTCGAGCTGGTGACACTTGCTGCACTGTTCGATGAAGAGGGCACGACCCTTTTCGATGTCACCCGCCATCGTAAGCGCCGGGCGGTATTTCTCTACCACCTCGTCACGGGCGGTGGGGGTCCGTGTACCTAAGAGGGCGATGGCCTTTTCCTTGATAGCGTCGTCGGGATAGTTCACCAGGAAATGGACCCGGTTGGAATCCAGGGCCTTGGGCGAAATCCGACCACCTTCGATGGCGTTGAGGGCCAGCGTGGTCCAACCTTTGCGGGAAAACAGCGTTTCCACCGCCTGCGCCCGGACGCCGGGACTGAAGGAGTCGAAGGGGGCGATGATCGCTTCGGCACCGCTGTCGACGCCATAACTGCCGACGGTCTTGATGGCGGCAATCTGGACGTCACTCGTGGCGGCGCTTGCCAGTACTTCAGCGAGCAGGGGGATAGATTCATCCGCCGGGGCGAAAGAAAGATTCTTAATCGCTTCGATGCGGTCTTCGGCTTTTGCCTCGCTGTTTTCGGCGGTTGTGCGGGCACTGGCGAGCATGTCCGTCAGCAATCCTTGGGCCAGGGCACTCTGGGCGAGTACTTCGGGAGCAAGGGTGCCCTGCCCACCGAGACGCATGCCATCGATCATGCCGCGAACAGCAGCCTGGGCCAGTTTGGCATCGTCACCCGTGAGGGAATCGAGCTTGGCGACGGCAATAGCCAGGGTTTCTTTGGAGCCCGTGGCACCCGCATATTTGGCCAGTTCCTGAACCAGGGCCGGGGCTTTTTCGTTGCTCCGGAACGTGGCATCAGCGAGCACCAGTTGAAGGGCTTCATCAGCGCCAATATAGAGGGAGCTCTTGGCCGCCAACTGAATCCACGTGTCGTCCATATTCTTCATGAGAAGCTGGGCGAGGGCTTCGTTACGTTTTTCACCCGTTGCGGCACCGAGGCTGAAGGCCAACTGGTACTGAACCTGGGGTGTGGGATCAGACTCCAGGGCAATGACGCTGTCGAGCAAGGATGCGTTGTCCGCCAGGAAGGCTTCGGAGAGGCGAATGGCGTGTTCCCGTACTTTTGGAGAAGGGTCTTTCAGCGCCGGGGCTACATCGTCAGCGGACAAGGCGCCAAGGCCGTCCAGGGCGTAGAGTGCACGGATGCGGCCTTCCGGGCGATGACCGGAAGTTACCAGCGCCTTCAGGGCCGGCACGGCACCCTGGTCCTGCTGTTCGTAGATCAAGCGTGCTGCGGTTTCCCGGTGCCAGCCATTGTCGTGATCCAGGGTGGCCACCAGCTCAGCGGTAGTTGCGTCGCCCAAGCGGGGCTGGGCAGGTTGCGTGAAGCCATCGGGAATAACCCGGTAGATGCGACCGCGGTCACGGCCACTCGTGAGGTCCAGGTGCTTCTTGATAAGGGGAGGGAGGCTCAGGGGATGTTCAATAATCTCGCGATACATATCCATGACGTAGAGCGTGCCATCGGGCGCATTCGCATATTGAACCGGTCGGAACCAGGTGTCGGTGGAACGAAGAAACTCGGTGTTCTGGTCGGCCCGATCAGCCACCAGGAGAATATTGTCTTCATTGATAGTCTTGCGGTGAACCAACTGGCTGCCCGCGTCACCGATAAAGGCGTTGCCATAGTATTCTGCCGGCCAGGCATTACCGCGATAGATGGTCACGCCCGTGGCACCGGTAAAGTAGCCGGCCGGTGTGCCGCCACCTTCAACTATTCCGGGAACGATTCCCTTCACACGAAGGCGGGTGCGCACGATACGCCAGGGTTCAATCGGGCTGATGCGATAGACCGTAGCGGCCGCACCGTCGGAGGCGATACTCATGCGGGAGCCGGGAGCGGCCAGGTAGGGGTTGCGCGCCAGATAGCTGTCGTCAAACATGACCTGCTGGATGTGGTCACTGTTGGAGCTTACAAAGCGACGGCCCCAGGGGTCTATGCTCATACCATGCTGCCCGCCGCCGCTGATGGGAGAGAGGGTGCGTGATTTGGGTTCAATGGTAAAGTCCCGTCCACGAAGGGAGAGGGCCAGGGCACCGGGGTCATTTGCGGGTTTTACATCGGCACCCGAGGTGCTGGTGGCGCCATAGATTTTATTGTCCAGCCCCCACTTGAGGGTGTTCATCAGGCCCTGAACGTTTTTCAGGCTGAAACCGGTGTACACCACTTCACGGTGGTCGGCGACGCCATCACCCGTCGTGTCTTTGCAATAAAGAATGTCCGGTGGAACGCCAATAAAGACACCGCCGTCGTAGCAGGTGACCGCCGTGGGCCAGGCCAGATTGTCGACATAGATGGATCGCTTGTCGTAGTGGCCATCGCCGTCCGTATCTTCGAGGCGCGACACGAGACCGGCGTTTTCATCGTACTGCTCGGAGTAGCCGCGCATTTCCACCACAAATAGGCCACCCTGTTCGTCGAAGGCGATGGCAATGGGGTCGGCGACGAGGGGCTCGGCGGCCACCTGATCCACCTTGAAGCCCGCATGGACCTCAAAAGAGCCCAGCGCGTCTTTCGGCGAAAGTGCCTCAAAACGGGGAAGCTCGGCAGCATAGTCTCGGTCAAGGCTGTCATCCACGTCGTCTTGAGCGATACTCGGGGTAGCCCCCAAGGCGATTACGCAGGCACCTAGACCTACGCGTCTGCCGAGTCTGCCTATATCGTTCCACTGTATCATGTTGTACTCCTTGCTTCGGGTTTCAGGGTAACTACGCCACGATGAGGCGCGTGGATCGCCGTGCAGGACATCGTCGGGAGACGGAATCACGGCGATTCAGGGTTTCTGTAATGAAGCCGTAGTATCCGAACTATGCCGTAGTAAATTCAAGCCGCCACCCACGTGATGAGTAGAAAGGCGACCAAAACCCACGGATTCACCCGGCTCAGTGAATAAATAGCTTCGATTCGCGTCCATGTCATTGCGGTTCTGACCAATCGACGGTTTGAAGGGCAGGCCGTATTTTGCTATTGTTAAGCGCTGATTGTAATTTAATCAGGTATGGGGGATGGGCGACATTTCGCCTGCTTCCCGTTTACGTGACCGCCAGTAGTCCAATCAAAGGACGCCGGTCTTGCAGTGGTAGTCCTTTTGCAAGTATTCCGGCGCTCAATATAGGAGTAAAGGTACTATGATACGTTCCCTGCGTAATTTAACCATTGCCGCCGTCACGGTGACGTGCAGCGGCGCATTTGCGGGCTCCATCACGGGTAAAATCGTGTATGAAGGTTCCGTGCCCGCCTCTATCACCAAGCCCATCGACACCAGCGGCGACCCCCAATGCGCTGCCCACGCCGATGGAAAGGGTCCAGTCAATGAGGTGCTCGTTCTGGGTCCAGGCCAGACCATGGCCAATATCGTGGTCAAGGTGATTAAGGGACTTCCCGAAGGCAAGACGTGGGATGCGCCCACCGAAGCTGCGGAAATGACCCAGAAGGGTTGCCAATATTCACCCCACGTGCTGGCTATCCAGTTGGGCCAGAAGGTCAAGGTATTGAACCCCGATGGCATCCTGCACAACGTGAATTGCCAGCCCAAGTTAAACAAAGCGGCCAACAGAGCCATGCCCAAGAATCTCACCGAGCTGGAATTCGACTTTGATCAGATCGAAGACCCCTTCCGCTTCAAGTGTGACGTACACCCCTGGATGATGGCCTATTGCACCGTTATTGCCCATCCCTTCTTCGACGTGACTGAAGTTGACGGTGTGTTCACCATCGACGGCCTCGAGCCGGGTGAATATGAAATCGAAGCCTGGCACGAACGCCTGGGCACCCAGACCGCGACGGTAACCGTGACGGCCGACAAGGCGGGTGAAGCCGACTTTACCTTCTCCCGGCCTTCCCGTAACTGATAATTTCACTGTGGTTGCCGGGGCGACAACGTCGCCCCGGCACATGGTTCTTAACTTCGGGGGATAATACCCTTCCATGGACCCATCAACTGGGAATGCAGTCACGCGCGGGGCCTTCGCGCGTTTTTTCGTATCCACCGACCACAAGGTCGTCGCCATTCAATATGTGGTGACGGCCCTCGTGATGTTGTTCGTGGGTTTCTTGTTCATGCTGCTCATGCGCTGGCAGCTTGCCTATCCCTATCAATCATTGCCCTTCATCGGCGGCTGGTTTGCCGATGACAACCCCGTTATGCCCGGCGGGGTGATTACGGCGGGCTTTTACAACCAGCTTGGGGCCATGCACGGCACCATCATGATTTTCCTCGCCGTGGTGCCGCTGGTCGCTGGTGGTTTTGGCACCTATCTGGTCCCCCTGATGATCGGCGCAAAGGGCCTTGCCTTTCCCCGTCTCAGTAAGCTCGGCTACTGGTGCTACCTGGGCGGTGCCTTCATTCTCCTCGGCAGCTTTTTTCTTCCCGGTGGCGCGGCCAATTCCGGCTGGACGGCCTATCCGCCCCTATCGGTCATCGAAAACGCAGGCCAGACCACCTGGCTCATTGGCGTGTCCTTCGTCTATTTTTCTTCCCTGTTGTTGAGCATTAATATCCTCACGACTATTGTTCAATTGCGCACCGAAGGGCTCAGCTTCATGCGGCTGCCCTTTTTCGTGTGGAGTCAGCTCGTTACAAGTTTATTGCTCCTGTTGGCGTTCCCTCCCCTGGCGGCTGCTGCGGTTATGCAGTTGATGGACCGGGTAGGCGGCACCAGTTTTTTCCTTCCCAGTGGCCTGGTGATCAGTGGGGAAGCCCTTGATGTGAGTGGGGGAGGCAGCGCCCTTTTGTGGCAGCACCTGTTCTGGTTCCTGGGCCATCCCGAGGTCTATGTGTTGTTGTTGCCCGCCTTCGGAATCGTTGCCGAGGTGATTGTCGTCAATACACGCAAACCTCTTTTCGGCTATAAGGGCATGGTTTACGCCACACTGTTTCTGGGGCTTATGTCCATGCTTGTCTGGGCGCACCATATGCTCCTTACCGGCATGGGCACGGCCATGAGTGAATTCTTTCAGATCACGACCATCATCATCTCCCTGCCCTCCGTCATTGTGGCCTCTTCTCTGGTGGTCTCGCTGTGGGGCGGCTCCATACGCTTTACGGTGCCCATGCTCTACGCCCTGGCCTTCCTGCCCATGTTTGCCATCGGTGGTCTCACCGGCCTCCCCCTGGCGATGTCGGCGACCAACATCATGCTTCACGACACCTACTACGTGATTGGGCACTTTCACTATATCGTCGCGCCGGGAACCCTCTTTGCCGTCTTCGCGGGCATCTACCATTGGTACCCCAAGGTGACCGGCAGAAGAATGAACGACGTGCTCGGCCATCTTCATTTCTGGCCGACCCTGATTTGTATGAACGGTATTTTCTCCCACCTGATTCTTCAGGGCTTTGCCGGTGTATCCCGTCGTCTCTATGATGGGGGTGAAACCTACGCCCACGGTGCGGAAGTATTTGGACTCAACTCCGGGGCGACCTGGGCCGCATTTGGCCTGCTGGTGGTCCAGATTTTCTTCATCATCAACTTTTTTTACAGCATGAAATGGGGTCGAAAAGTGGACAGCAATCCCTGGAAGGCGACCTCACTGGAATGGGCTGCGCCGTCACCGCCCTTGCCGGGAATTAATTTCGAATCGCCTCCAATCGCCTATCGCGATTCCATGACCTATAGCGAAGTGGGTGCCGATAAAGATTACACCCCACAATGGGAGGCGAACTCATGAGCATGCCTTTCACGACAGAACAGCGGCCGGATACGGGACTCTACAACGCCAAGTTGGGCATGTGGTTTTTCCTGGCGGCGGAAGCCATGTTTTTCGGCGCCCTGTTTTCCAGTTATGCCTTCCTGAGGACCGCGGCCGAAGCGTGGCCTGCGGGCTCGGAAATACTGCCCGTTGGCGTGGCCCTGCTCACGAGCGTGTCCATGATCCTCGCAGCGGTGTTCAGTGCGAAGGGGTGGAGCGATTTGCGGCGGGAAGATCGGGGTCGCCATGCCGCATGGATGTGGGGTGCCATTATCGCAGGCATCGTGGCGGTTGTCTGCATTGCCATCGGCCATAGTCTGGAAGCCCGGGAAGGCATGCACGCCGCTACCAACACCTTCTACGCCTGCTGGTATCTTATCACCGGAGTGCAACAAGCCCATGTTGTCGCCGCCATTGCGTACACGCTTTTTCTTGGTCTGCCGGGAACTACCCTTCGCAAAACAGATCCCCAGCGTTATCGCAATCGCGTTGAATGCCTGGGACTTTTCTGGCAGTTTCTGGCACTTATGTGGATCGCAACCTTCGCGTGCTTCTACGTGTTCTAGGAGTCAACGACTATGTCCCTGAAAGCCTTTCACATACTCATCATTTTCGTGTCCATCGTCGCATGCTGCGCCTATGGCATGTGGGGCGTGATTACCTTCATGCGTGAAGGTTCGGTGCTCTCCCTGCTTTCGGGAAGCGCATTGCTCGCCGGTGGTCTGGCCTTGCTTATGCACGGTGTTATTTTCTACAAACATGCGGAGGAGGACCCATGGCTTTAAAGATTTTCACAACGGCGGTGCTGTTCCTCATGGCCGAAGGTGCTTTCGCTTGCGCCACCTGTTCCGGTACGGCCGACGCGCCTCAGACCCACGGCATGAATGCGGGGATACTCACCCTCTTTGGCGTGTTGTGCCTCGTGGGGCTGGTCTTCGCCACCTTCGTGGGAAGTATCGCCTGGCGCATTGCCCGATACAGCAACGCAACACAACAACACGACGACACCCCGGTAGTGCCGGTCATGACAACCCTGGAGTTCTGACGTCATGTCCTTTTATCCCTTTAGCTATTTTCCCGAACTTGCCTCGGAACACGGTGCCACCATTGATCGCCTTATGATCATCGTCTGCGTGTTCATGACCCTGATCTTTCTGGGGTGGCTGGCCTTCTTCATCTATACCCTCTTGCGCTTCCGGGGTGGAAAAAATCCCAGTGCACAGCCGGAAGGTATCCGGGGTCGCTGGGTCTACGGCCTGGCCGTCGGCATCCTGGTGGTAGAGCTCTATATCCACTTTGGACTCGGTGGTGGCGTTGGGGCGTCCCAATTGAGCGAAATCAACCCCACCGAAGAAACGGTGCAGGTGCGCATCGTGGCCCAGCAGTTTGCCTGGAATATTCACTATCCTGGTGCCGATGGCATTTTCGGCGTCACGGCCCCAGAGTTTTTCAATGATCAGAGCAATCCCGTAGGCATTGATCCCGACGACGAACATGGGAAAGACGACATTGTCACCTTCAAACAGCTCTTTCTGCCGGTCAACAAAGCCGTGCGCATTGAGCTAAGCTCTAAGGACGTAATCCACAGCTTCTTCTTGCCCGAATTCCGCATCAAGCAGGACGTCATTCCCGGCATGGAAATTCCCGTGACCTTTGTGCCCACCATGACCACCGACGAGTTCCGGGAAATCAAAGGGGACGAAGCACGAGACTTCGAAATTGCCTGCGCCCAGCTCTGCGGTGTCACCCACTACACCATGAAGGGTATGGTACGAATTCTCGACCAGGAAGGCTTTGATGCCTGGCTGGTAGAAAAGGCCCCCAAAGAAGGTGCAGGAGAGGGAGACGATTTCTGGGCGGACGATTCGCTGTAGCAGAAAAACTAGGGATCGATGGGTATTGCGCTCCGATTTAAGGCAGCAATGGTTCCACCGATCCCGATAGTCTCAGGATTAGACCCTTACTTTACGGGCAACCATTGAGCGGCATCCCCAATCACGTAGCCGCCGGCATCGGCCGTGCTAATCAGGTCGACGTATCCGCTGTTGCCCCCGTCAAATTCGTAGATTCCCAGCGACACAAAGGGTGCCAGCTCGCCCGCCTTTTTTCGCTGATTGATCCGATGTTCCGTTGCGCCGTCCTTGTGGTGGACCACATAGAGGGCATTCGTCGCCCGGTTGCTGTGGGGGGAATAGGATACCCGCACTTCGTAGCGCCCGGCTTCAGGTAAGGTGACGCGATAGCGTATATAGGTCGCCGGGTCGCCCACCTGACTGTCGTGGACGTAGCCGTATCCCACGTAGGGCTGCATATCGCCCGACTCCCGCCAATTGCCAACAAGTTCCGCTGTTTCGGTGTCCATCACGATACCCGAAAGTTTGCGAAGGGCAATGAAGTCCGCAATGGTGTCTTCGATATGGAGGATGGCATGTTGCGCCTTCAACGTGTCTTGGAGCGACGTGATATCGATAGCCTGCACCGATGTATTTCCCCGGATAGCCATGGAAGCGGCCACACCCGCCGCCTGGCCAATTATCATATACTGGGGTTCCATGCGCATGCTGGAATAGGCCACGTGTGAGGCGGAGAAGGTGCAGCCCACCAGGAGGTTGGTGCATTCCGATGGCTGGGGCACAAAGGACCGATAGGACATGTCGTAGGGGCGCACACCGACCTGCATATCACCCTCATTGATTACCGAAGGTATGCCGGCCTCCCAGAGTGGGGACGCCGTCACGGCGAAGCGCTGCACGTTGTGGGAATCGGAATTGTAGGAGCCCATGCCGATGCTGTCTTCCTTGAAACGCTCGATCTGTAAATCTTTCTGCGTCGTGACAAAGCTGCCAACCATCCGGCGCGCTTCCCGCACATAGAGCTGGTGCGGCCAGTTATCGGTATCGACAAATTCGTCTTTCGCCAGCCCCCAGCTCCGGGCCTCGTTGCGTAAGGCGTCCGGGATGCCGGGGTCATTGGCGAGGAAGTAAAAAAAGCCCTTTACATAGCGCTCATGTTCTTCCCAGATACGATCCTGCTCATCGTAAGTGGCATCGGGATAATTCCAGCTACCCCCAATGAAATCCGTGGAAATGGGACCGTTATTGTTGGTGTCCGTCTTGCCCTTGGGCAGGCGAAAGGGGTGGCACAGTTGCTCGAAGGTGAGGTCGGGTTTCGCGGCGATATAGCGTCGAAGCAGCTCCCATGCAGCGGGATCATAGCCGTCGGGCTTGGGCCAGGGGACCATATTATCGCTGTCCTGGGTCATGCAAAGGCGGAAGTTGTAGCCTTGCACTTTTTTATCGGCATCGCCGGTCTGCTTGTCGTCTCGCTCCTGAACCAGGGGGAGAAGGGAACCTGTTTCGTCGTAAGGATTCACGGGTACGGAAAATTGGTGTTTTGCACTGTATTCGATGTGGCCTGCCAGGGATTCACCGTATTTGGATTGTCCTTCACGGCCCCAGGTATAGGAAATCTTGGCCAGTGGCAGGAAGTCCCCTTCATAGGAGCAGTCGATGAATACCGATGCCGTAAAGGTACTTTCGTTCAGCAGGGTGATGGATTGGATGGATGTCCCGTCTTTTTTTACCGAAGCGAGTCGGCTGCCGAAATA
>CAXBPH010000201.1:0-13095 GCA_963977445.1 uncultured bacterium
GAAGGTGAAGGTGAAGGTGAAGGTGAAGGTGAAGGTGAAGGCGAAGGCGAAGGCGTCGGAAACCTGGAACAAATTGCCGACGACCTGCTCACCGACTTTAACGACCTCGACGATGATGATAACGGCAGCCTCTCTATCGACGAAGCGCGGCGCGAGACACCCAGCCTGACGGCAGCCCAATTCAACACCCTCGACACCGACCACAACGGCGAACTCAGCCAGGCCGAACTCCGGGCCCAGCTACCGACGACCGGCGCAGGCTGTGCGGCAAAGATGAGCACTATAAATTCGGCCATTACGGGGAAGCTCGAAGCACTCTTCCTACTCAGCATGACGGTCATGATTCTTGCCACCTGGCCCCAAGCCAAGAGCCCATAATCTTTCACCCAATCGTGGAGCCTGTCACCCGGGGACTGCACCGACCCGCCTACGTAGTGGCAGCGTGATGCTGTCTTGGTGCCAAGTAGAATGCGGGTAAAGCGGATGTCCTTGATGGTCGGGGCCGTCCCCCTGAGGGCAGTGACACTCGGGGGGACGGCCCCGACGCTCAAAGCTTGTCTTCGTGGGTCCCTTTGTCTTTGGCACCCCATAAACGTACTCGATTCAAAACATGGCGTGGTCGGTGCAGTCCCCTCCCGCCAGCCACAAGGAGATCACAAGATGAATAATCACCGCACAGGGACAGACTCGCCCCCATGCCGTTCCACACCAAAGCACACGCCCCGCTAAACAAGACGACTCCTCCAAGGGCCGACAACCACGGTGGGCGTGGATGTCATGTTGTTGGCGAAGTCGACCTGACCCGATCCGGAAGTTTCTTAGGCTCAGGGCGTGACACCCGGGGGGACGGCCCCGACGATCTACGCTTGTCTTCGTGGGTCCCTTTGTCTTTGGCACCCCATAAACGTACTCGATTCAAAACATGGCGTGGTCGGTGCAGTCCCCTCCCGCCAGCCACAAGGAGATCACAAGATGAATAATCACCGCACAGGGACAGACTCGCCCCCATGCCGTTCCACACCAAAGCACACGCCCCGCTAAACAAGACGACTCCTCCAAGGGCCGACAACCACGGTGGGCGTGGATGTCATGTTGTTGGCGAAGTCGACCTGACCCGATCCGGAAGTTTCTTAGGCTCAGGGCGTGACACCCGGGGACTGCACCGACCTGGAATACGTGGTGGCAGGGCGACGATATCTTGGTACCAAGTAGAATGCGGGTAAAGCGGATGTCCTTGATGGTCGGGGCCGTCCCCCTGAGGGCAGTGACACTCGGGGGGACGGCCCCGACGCTCAAAGCTTGTCTTCGTGGGTCCCTTTGTCTTTGGCACCCCATAAACGTACTCGATTCAAAACATGGCGTGGTCGGTGCAGTCCCCGCAGCGCGTCAAAAACAAAATCATAGTAAGCAAGCGTCGGTACGCCATTGAGGTCCACCGTGGCAGAATGGTAGTCTGTCCCGCGTGAATAGACGCAAAACCCCATTCCTACAGTGGAGAGAATCACCATGGCCGAATATTTCCCGACCGTTAAGAAGATAAAATACGAAGGCCCCGACAGCAAGAATCCCCTGGCCTTCAAACATTACAAAGCGACCCAGAAGGTCCTCGGTAAGACCATGGAAGACCACTTCCGTTTTGCCGTCTGCTATTGGCACACCTTCAAGGGCCTCGGCACCGATCCCTTCGGTGGACCCACGATGATCCGGAGCTATGACGACGCCCCGACGGTCGACGGTCAGATCGAGCAAACCATGGACGCGGCCTTCGAGTTCATCAGCAAGCTCGGTGTCCGTTTTTGGTGTTTCCACGACGCCGACATCGCCCCCGAAGGCGAGACGCTGGACGAATCCCAACGTCGTCTCGACACGGTCGCCAAGCAGGCCAAAAAGCTCCAGAAAGAGTCGGGCATCAAACTGCTCTGGGGCACGAGCAATATGTTTTCCCACCGGCGCTTCATGTCCGGTGCGGCGACCAATCCCGATCCCGCCATCTTTGCCTATGCCGGCGCCAAGGTCAAGAAGGCCATGGAAGTCACCAAATATCTTGGTGGCGAAGGTTACGTATTCTGGGGCGGCCGCGAAGGCTATGAAACCCTCCTCAACACCGACATGGGACGGGAACTCGACCGCCTGGCCCGCTTCCTCCACATGGCCGTGGACTACAAAGAAAAAATCGGCTTCAAGGGACAGTTCTTCATCGAACCCAAGCCCAAAGAGCCGACAAAACACCAGTACGACTTCGACGCGGCCAGCTGCCATGCCTTCTTGCAGAAGTATGACCTGGACAAACATCTCAAGCTCAATATCGAAGCGAACCATGCCCCCCTCGCTGGCCACACCTTCCACCACGAGCTCGAATATGCCGCAGCCAACGACCTCCTCGGCTCGGTGGACGCCAACCGGGGCGACGAGCTGCTGGGTTGGGACACAGACCAGTTCCCCACCAACCTCTACGACACGACCCTCGCCATGTACACCATCCTCAAGGCAGGCGGTTTCAAATCTGGTGGCCTCAATTTCGACGCCAAACTGCGGCGCCAGTCCATCGACCCCGAAGACCTGTTCCACGCCCACATCGGTGCGATGGACGCCTTCGCCCGGGGCCTCAAGGCCGCTGGCAAGATGGTGAAAGACAAACGACTCGAAAAAATCGTGCAGAAACGCTATGCCGGTTGGGACACAGCCTTTGGCAAGAAAATCGAGTCCGGCAAGGCGACCTTGGATGACATGGACGCCTACACCCGCGCAAATGGCGAGCCCGAGCCCAAAAGCGGCCAGCAGGAACTGCTGGAAAACATTCTGAACGAATATATCGTATAATTCTATGGATCCCATATACGGTGGTGGCTTCGGTCACCACCTTTTTTGTATCTGGCACCTGACATTGCCCTCTGAGGGCGATGAATGTACAATTATGTGATCCTTGTCACAAAAGCCTCTGAACGGGAGTTTCGCCATTATGTCTGCCAAAAAAATGACACTACCTCAAACCATGTTAACTTTGGTCATCGTGGGGGCAGCCCTTGGTCTTGGTTGGCGCGTCCTCATGCCCATCGTCGACGCCGCAGGCTCAGGCACGAAGAACGCCGGGGCAACATTCGAGCCCGACGGCCCCATTACGATTCGCACCTTCACCAAGGACGGCACACTGAGTGAACCCGTCACGACGGAGCCGGTCGTCCTCAGCGAAGCCGAATGGAAAAAACGACTCTCGGCGAATCAGTACAACATTCTCCGTGAAAAAGGTACGGAACGTGCCGGTACCGGTGCCCTCTTGAAAAATAAGAAAGAAGGCGTCTACACCTGCGCAGGCTGCAAACTGCCCTTGTTTGAATCCACGACCAAGTTTGAGTCTGGCACCGGCTGGCCCAGTTTCTTCTCCCCCATCACCAAAGAAAACGTACTCGAAGAATCCGATAACACCTATGGCATGGTGCGCACCGAAGTGCTGTGTGCCCGATGCGCTGGCCACTTGGGACACGTATTCAACGACGGCCCCAAACCTACGGGCCTCCGCTATTGCCTCAACTCGGCCTCCATTGAATTTACCGAGAATGATAACCTCAAGAGCCTCGCGGAAGAGCCCAAAATCATCGTTGCCTCAGCGGCATCGGGTGATACGCTCCCCTTCGTCACCCAAGATGTACCGCTGGCAACCGAATCGGGTAGCGCCAAGCTCGTTGTCGGCCTCGGTTGCTTCTGGTGCTCCGAGGCGGTCTTTGAGCAGCTGGATGGGGTGACGGACGTCATTTCCGGCTACGCCGGCGGCGATGCCAAAGGGGCCAACTACAAAGCCGTCTGCACCGGCACAACGGGTCATGCCGAAGTCATCGAGATTAGCTATGACCCCTCAAGAATCACCTATGGACAGCTGCTTCGGGTGTTCTTTACCGTCCATGACCCCACCACCCTGAACTATCAAAAACCGGACAGTGGCACCCAATACCGCTCCGCCATTTTCTATCAAAGTGATGCCGAGAAGGCCCTCGCCGAAGCCTATATCGCTCAATTGACAGCCACAGGTAAATTTGGCGGTCCCATCGTCACTACCTTGGAACCCCTCGAAAAGTTCTATCCTGCCGAAGAGTATCACCAGGATTTTGTGAAGAAAAACCCCAACCACGGATATGTCCAGGCGTGGGCCGTGCCCAAGTTACACAAGCTGGAGAAAATGTTGAAGGCCGACAAGGCGGCAGCATCAAAAGGCTGAACCCAATCACATTTCAGAGAGACACGTCAGCAGACCGGTGACGTGTCTCTTTTTGTCTCGCCGTAGGGCAATACGTCCAAAAAGACTACGATGCCCCCAGCATGGAACCTTTCTGGGTCAAGGTGGATTACACACCAACGTCGTCGCCCGGGCAACAAAGACTCCAGGCACGTGAAACGCCCCATACTCCCGGAAGTGGTCCCGAAATTTTATGACCGCGCCACAATGTGCTAGCATACGCGGACCGGGGTAAACTCTTTGTCAAAAGGATTAACATGCAGTTCCACACGCCATTTCGGGCAGCCGTCACCACCCTTGTATTTTTTTCCAGCCATCTGGCCTCCGCCGACCAGACCCAGCTCAAAGACGGCTCTTTGCTGGTGGGAGACATCCAACAATTGAGCGAAGCGGTCCTTGGTATCAACACGCCCTACGGCCCCCTCTCCGTACCTTGGGACCAGGTCGCGAATCTCAACACGGCAGCGCCGGTCACGGTCAATCTGGAAGACGGCACCCAGGTAGCAGGCGTGCTCAACGCCGTAGACGGCCAACAGTTTGTACTTGGAGAAGGCACCGAGGAAATCCCCTTGACCCTGACCGCCGTTACCGCCATCGCACGCGTCCCCGATGAGACCGAGGCACCGGCCGATGCGGAAGCTGCACCAGCAATGACGGAGGCCGACGAAGCAGCCGCTGCCGCACCAGCGATCTGGAAGGGTCGCGCGGAATTCGGTCTCAATGGCCAGTCCGGCAACAAGGAGCGCATCGATATGCGCTTGGGCATCGACGTCAATCGGGAAGCCGAGAACACCCGTCTGAATCTCTATTTGAAGGGTGAATACGCCGAAACCAATCGCGAAAAATCCGCCAATGAAGTCATGGGTGGGGCCCGCCTCGAGTATGATTTCAGCGAGCGGACCTATGTCTTTGCCAAGGTGGACCTGGAGTATGACGAATTTGAAGACCTTGACCTCCGTGCCACCGTCACCACAGGTCTGGGTCATTTCTTCGTAAAACGAGAGAAGCTGGAGCTCAAAGGCTGGGTCGGTGCCGGTTACGAGCACGAGACCTTCACAAAAGACGCTGAACCCCTGCCCAGACCAACCAATTCCGAAGAATACGTGCGTCAGGCGCTACGTAGTCAGTTTATCGACAACGAGATCACCACCACCGAAGATTCTGCGGTCGTTGAGCTCGGCTACACCCTGCGGAAAGACTTCAAAGAGAACTTCCGCTTTAAACATGGCCTCACCTACTATCCTTCACTCGACAACCCCGGCTCCGAGTATCGCCTCGTCGCTGACACGGGCTTCGAATTCCCCCTCGGGAAAGAGCCCGACTGGACGCTGCGCACCGGTGTTCACCACGAGTACGATGCGACGCCCCGGGAAGGCATCGAGTCACTGGATACGACCTACTATCTGAACCTTGGTTACAACTGGTAAATCACCCCACCACGCCGGAGAAGAATTTTCATGGATTATGATGACCTGACCCAAACCTTTATCGACAGCTTCATCAACGTCATCATTACGGTACTTCAAGAGTACTTTGGTGCCGTATTTGAGCTTATCGACACCATCCTGCTCTTAACTTCCTGAGCCTATCGCGGTGTTGCGGCTGGATGCCCACCCCCCGGTCGCTTTCATCCTTCCACCACCTGCGCCCAACTCAGCCCAAACTTGGCCAAGTACTTTCCGAGCCTGTCTGCGTCATTCGTCGACTTCCGCTTCACGCGGGACACGGCGAAGAGCGTCCGGCCAGCCTCAGAAAGACTGCGGCTTTCCCGACATACCCGCACCACCTCGGCCAATTGCACCCGATCAAAGGGGTCAATATCGGCAATGGCTTCGGACGATAATACCCGTCTCAGGGTTTCCCGCCCCGGGTCGACCGTCGTCCCTTCCCAGTCATGGCGAAGCCGCTCTATCTCCCGGTCCACTTCCCGCAGCGTAATGCGCCCGCCCGTCGCCAGGGTCATCATGCGGGTCACCGCTGCGCCCAGATCCCGAAAATTTCCATTCCACTTCCCCTCGGGCCCCATGGCGAACTTCAAAAATTTCGCCCGGGCCTCCTTATTAAACTGCACGTGGGTACCGCGTCGCTGAATATTCTTTTCCAGCTCGAATTCCAGGTTAGGGGCCAGGTCTTCCTTTCGGTCCCCCAATCCAGGCAAGGTGAAAGACCACAAGTTGATACGGGCCAACAGGTCTTCCCGAAAACGCCCTTCGACCACTGCATTCTGCAGGTCACGATTGGTGCCACAAATAAGCTGAAAATCGCTCTCTGCCGACCTGTCTGAGCCCACGGGAAGGAAACGCTTCTCCTCAATCGCCTGGAGCAACATGGCCTGCTCGTCCAGGCCCAACTCCCCCACTTCATCGAGAAATAAGAGGCCTTTGTCCGCCGTTCGGAGCAATCCAGGGCGGTCCGTCGTCGCCCCCGTGAAGGAGCCTTTCACATGACCAAACAAGGACGCCATGGCCGTATCCCCCCGCAGGGTCGCGCAGTTCACGGAAACAAAGTCCCCCTGCAGTCGTTGACGCAATTGCTTCAACGCGTAAATCTGGCGGGCGAGCTGCGATTTTCCCGCGCCCGTCGGTCCCGCAAGCAATATGGGCTGCCGACTGTTCACCGCTACCGTTTCCACCTCGTCAATCAGGGCATTGAAGGCGGCATTCTTCGTCTGAATACCCAACTTGAGCAGGGAAACATCATCACGGTGTTCCTGCTTGAATCGCTTCGCCAACTGGTCATATTTCGAGAGGTCCAGGTCAATAGTGCTCCAGTTTCCCGGACTCCGCGCTCCCTCCTCGCGCCCCGGTCCCGTCTGCAACAGCTTCCCCGGCAGGTAGCGCGTCTCGGTAAGCAGGAAGAGACAAATCTGAGCAACGTGGGTGCCTGTCGTGAGATGAACCAGATACTCTTCCTTTTCCAGGTCGAAAGGATAATTCCGGGCAAACTCAAAGAGCATGGAGTAGACCTCCACAAAATCCCAGGGATCTTCACAGTGGGCGTCGTGGAGATTCACCTTTGTAGCGGCTGAAATCTCCCCAATGTCCGCACATACCCGCTTCGCGGTGCGAAAGTGTTTTTGCGACGCAAGCAGCTCGAAACGGTCCACCGCGAGATCGTCATGACGACACAAATCTACCGAGGGCCGCCATCGTTCCCAACGGGCCTCGCCCCGGCCATGGGCATCGAGCACCGTGCCCAGGAAGCCGATTACGACGGTTTTCTTCTTTTTCGACATTGATAATTATTCCTTCACCTGTCGCGCCGCCCCGCTTCGACGGAAGCGGAATGGTAACTATCACGGAGCACCGCGCAAAGGATCTTGGACATTCCTGTCCGAGGCAAGGCACTCCCAGGCATGGCCGCGCTATTGCCGTCTGTCGCAAAAACTCGAATCACAAGGGTAGCCCCCTGAATACTGTGGGGTTTCGATGCTTGAACATCGTACCCTTGGACACACCAGTGTGCTTTGCCTCGGACAGGAATGTCCAAGATCCTTTGTACCTACGCCCCCGGCACCATGCTGCCTTCCAATAGCCGCCTGCCGACAAAATACTTTCCTCGCAAATTTTATAAGTCACTATCCCACAGCCTAGCCCATTCGTCAATAAAAAATATATCCGACAAGATATCGCACTTCAGCTTTACCAATTTACCCTTTTATTTACGGCCCTTTCATAAACATAAAAGTGCACCGTGGACTATTGGCACGGCTCGTGCGTTACGCACTTCAGTTGCGCGCACACCACGCCGCAACGTCACACAGTTGAATCAAGGACGCTTGCCAGGACCGCAACACCGGAAGGTACACGGCTCCCCTGGTACGTGGCTTGTCCAAACCGGACAAGTAATAGACGCTGACGCCCCGAGACCGGCGGCGCGGTTCGCCCAACACCCTTAACCGGATGCCATTGGCGTTCCGCGTTCCGTGAACGGGTTCTAAACTCTGGTGTCAGAAGCCCGGAGATGGCTCACCGGTAGAGCCCGATGGTATCCCCATCGCACAGGTTCAACTCCTGTATTTCCGAACACGGGTAGCTCAGTTTGGTTAGAGCATCGGCCACAAGCCGACAGTCGCGGGTTCGATTCCCGTCCCACACTCTTGAAACGAGTGCACCGTTCCGCAAGGAACACCAGAAGCCTCGAAGGAGGCGGTTTGCGTCTGAATGCCGTCGCACGGGAAGCCCATGAAGCCCGTCTACCGTGAACCTTTGTGGTCACGGGGAACGAAGCAGATCGGGCCGCCGGGCGACAACAGGCAAGACACCATGCGGCCGTTGGCGTTCGACTACGGACGAAACATTGGGATGTGCTGCCGAAAGCCCCTGCCAAGGCAAGGCTATCTTCAGCATCGGAACAATGGACCCCCTTGGGGGGGCGAGATGCTCCGGCAACTCACCCGAAATCCGCAGCGTATCCACCGGCCCCGTGTCGACCCCGTGCAATCAGGCACAGACCGTCTCCTGACGGGCCAACTAACAAGCGGCTGACTGGCTATCCACAGGATGCCAGCGACCATAGAAATCACTTCGGTGATGCAATAAAAATCCGGAAATATCCCAGGAAAGGAGGAACATCATGATACATACCATCGCAACCCTTGCACGGCACACATGGACCCGCGTCCGCGTGCGGAAACACGAAATCGGACTGCTCTTCAAGGATAACGCCTTCGAGGCCATCCTCGAGGCGGGAGCACACCACTTTTTCGACCCCTGCGGTCGCCTCATGGTGAACCTCCTGGACGAGCGAAGTGCCGTGTGGACCCATCCCTATATGGATGAGGTAATCAAGGCAGGTGCTTTTGAAAACCGGGCTCTGGTGCTGGACTTGAAGGAGAATGAGCGGGCCATCGTGACGGTGGACGGCATGATCCGACTGGTTCTCGACGCCGGGCGGCACGTCGTACCCAATACCCTGAAAACAGTAACCGCGGAAGTGCTAAGCACCGATGAGATTCGCTTCAACCATGCCCGGATGAATGCGATCCTCAACACCGGTGGTACGGCGGCTATCTTCAGCGTCCATCAGGTTGAAACCGGTCAAGCGGGCCTCCTGTATGTCGACGGCGTGTATCAGGATACGCTGACATCCGGGCGTCATGTCTTCTTCAAAAAAGTGGGTGTCGTCAAAATTCAGATGGTCGACCTGCGGGAGCGGGTGCTCGATGTCGGTGGCCAGGACATCATTACGGAAGACAAGGTCTCCATCCGCCTGAACGCCGTGGTGGCCTACCGGGTGACGGACGCCCGACGTTTTGATGAAGCGACGGAGGACGGAGGCCAGACCCTCTATCGGGACACCCAGCTCGCACTGCGGGCAACGGTAGGTACACGCAACCTGGATACGCTGCTGGCGGAAAAGGATGCTGTCACCCAGGAACTCGCAGAAACCCTGCGGGCCCGGGCCGAGCAGCTGGGATGCGTGGTGCTCAATGTGGGTATCCGGGACATTATCCTTCCCGGTGACATGAAGGACCTGATGAACAAGGTTACCGAAGCGAAAAAGGTGGCGGAAGCCAACCTCATCGTCCGGCGCGAAGAAACGGCAGCCATGCGGAGCCAGGTAAACACGGCGAAGCTGCTGGAAAACAACCCCACGCTCATGCGACTTCGTGAGCTGGAAGTACTGGAAAAAATCGCAGGCCAGAATAAGCTCAAAATCATGTTGGGCGAAAAAGGCCTCAGCGAGCGGGTGATGAACCTGCTCTAACACGAGCAGGTTGACGTGGGCTGTGGCAGTCCGGGGACGGGCCGCTTCCGGTGTTCTTTAGAGCACCGGGAGCGGCTATTTTCATTCCTACGGTCGCCAAACCGCACAGGTTGGCGAACTCATTAAACCCAGCGAGTCGAAGGATATCGCCGTTCTCGTTCACACCCGGGAACCGGGCAGAAACCCTCAGGACGGGCTGCACGGGCGGGTATTCCTGTGGGAACGATGAATCAGCGAGGTGCGGGCGGAGCGCCAAACAACGGAACCCGCTGTGCCCGAGTAATGGTTGGAACCCAAAAGGGAAAATTCACTTCCATCCAAACGTGCCCCGAAGCGGTCATTTATGCTACAATCCCTCTCCTTAAGCCGAAGTGGGCAACGGCAGTTTTATACGCCCCGAATACCAAGGATGGAACACGCCATACATGCGACATGCTTTACGACTTTCCCCCGGCGGGCAATTGCGCTGGGAGTCGCTACTTGACGATGCCAAAGGCCTCGCGCCTCTACAACAGCGATTTTCTGAAGACTGGCGGGTCGGTTTGTTTGCCCTCGCGGCAGATAAACTTTCGGTGGATACCTATCCCACGTTGCTCTTCTGGCAGGAATTTTCCAGCCATTTTCTCACGACCCTGTGCCACATCCCCGGCAATACGGATGAGGTGGTGGTACCCCGACTCAGTGATGAAGAAATAGAGTCCATTGTGCTTCATGCGCCGCCCATGACGGGTGGCGAGTATCTATCCGTAACGATGCTGGGGCGCATCTGGAAGTCTCTCGAAACCTGGGTGAATGATCGGGCTGCCCTTGATGGCGGACTGGAAGCCTTTCTGCGCCAGCATGCGCCCGCGTGGCACAAAGTCGGCATGGTCTGTTTCCAATTGGCCGAAAACCCATCGGACTCCGGTCGGCCCTTCGCCTATATGGCCACCTATACACCGGGATTTAACGCGGCAGGCAACCTGAAGCACCTCCCCCTCCGTAGTGCCATCGAACAATTCACCGAATCAGGCAATGAATCTGCCTTGCAGAAGCTGCTCAACCCCGTCCGTCTGGCCGGCAAGCGCTGCCCCTGGGTTAAAGATCTGCTGGAGTCGGGCGAGGTCTATGAGGCGTGCGCCTGGACGACTCCCGAAGCCTATCGGCTATTGCAGGACGCGGAAGTGCTTGAAGAATGTGGTTTGGCCCTGCGACTTCCCGATTGGTGGAAAAAGCGGGCCCGTCCTCAGGTGGCCGTGACCATTGGTGACGAAACCATGACCGCCATGGGTGCCTCCGCACTCCTGGACTTCAAGATGGATATCGCCCTGGGCGATGAACATCTCACCGACGACGAAGTAAACGACTTGCTCCTGGGTGATGATGGACTGGTCCTTTTGAAAGGCCAATGGATTGAGGTAGACAAGGCCAAGCTCAATGAAGCCCTGGCCCATTGGCGGGCCATCGAAGAGACCGTCAAAGATGGTGAAATCGATTTTATAGAGGGAATGCGTCTCTTGGCGGGTGCTTCCAAAGATCTCACCGCCGAAGTAGAGGCCGACGACGATCACGACTGGGTCCATATCACGGCAGGTACGGCCATGCGCGAGCTACTGGCCAACCTCCACGACCCAGCCAATCTGGACACCCTGAATGCACCGGAAGGCCTCAAGGCCACCCTGCGCCCCTATCAGCATGACGGCCTCGCCTGGCTCCACCTCTTGAGCGAGCTCGGCCTTGGTGCCTGTCTGGCAGACGACATGGGCCTGGGTAAAACCGTCCAGGTCCTGGCAGCACTCCTTTGTCGGCGACGGGACGAACGGGCGGACACCCTGCCCCCCGCGCTCCTCATTGTGCCCGCATCACTCCTGGGCAACTGGAAGAACGAATCGAACCAGTTCACACCGGCCCTGCGAATTTCCATTCTTCACGCTTCCGAAATGGACCCCGAAGAAATGGATGTGCTCGCGGACGAAGAAGACCCCAATCGCTTTGCCAATATCGACGTCCTCATGACGACCTACGGCATGATTACCCGACTGGATTGGCTCCAGAACCTCGTGTGGGACATGCTAATCCTCGACGAAGCCCAGGCCATCAAAAATCCGGGCACCCGTCAGAGCAAGACCATCAAGAAGTTACAGGCCCGCTCCCGGGTTGCCCTTACCGGTACGCCCATTGAAAACCGCCTGGGTGACCTGTGGTCCCTCTTCGATTTCCTGAATCCCGGCCTCCTCGGCTCGGCCAGTGTCTTCAAGACCTTCCTGAAGGGCCTCCGCGCCCGGGAGCATGATCACTATGCGCCCCTGCGCCGCCTGGTCAACCCCTATATCCTTCGGCGGCTCAAGACCGACCGCAGCATCATTGCCGATCTGCCGGACAAGACAGAGACGACCCGGTACTGCAATCTTTCCAAGACACAGGTACGCCTTTACCAGAAAACCGTGAACGCCATGACGCGCGCCCTCGAGCATGCCGATGGAATTTCACGTCGTGGCCTGGTCTTGCAGACCCTCATGCGCCTCAAGCAGATTTGTAACCATCCGAGCCAGCTTTCGGGTGACGGAGAATACCGCGCCAGCCACAGTGGCAAGTTTCAGCGCCTCGCCGAGATCTGCGAAGAACTCGCCGAACGCCAGGAACGTGTGTTGGTCTTCACCCAGTTTCGCGAAATCATCCCGGCATTGGAAGAGCATCTGGCCGAAGTGTTTGGCCGTCGCGGCCTCGCCCTCCACGGCGGCACGGCCGTCGGCAAACGCCGCACCCTCGTTGACCGTTTCCAGGAAGATGACGGTCCGCCCTTCTTCATCCTGTCCATCAAGGCAGGCGGCACCGGGCTGAATCTCACCGCAGCGTCACACGTCATTCACTTTGACCGCTGGTGGAACCCTGCTGTGGAAAATCAGGCCACCGACCGGGCCTTCCGAATCGGACAGAAGAAAAATGTGCTCGTCCACAAGTTTGTCACCCTCGGAACAGTGGAAGAACGCATCGACACCCTTATCGAGGAAAAGCGCCACCTGGCCGACGAAATCCTGAGTAGCGATGGTGAAATCAACCTGACCGAATTGGGCGACGACGAACTACTCGAATTGGTCCGACTCGACGTAAACCGCGCGACGGTGTAATCGGGGACGACACGGGGACTGCACGAATGGCGCTTACTTAAGGCCTCTTTT
>CAXBPH010000202.1:0-12945 GCA_963977445.1 uncultured bacterium
CCGCATGGTCGTTCCCTTATACGTTCTTTCCCTCGAAACCACACCAACCGCAAAGGACCCGCTCCTCCAGGAACACCTACTATCCCTTCCGGTATATACTCCACTTTCACCGGAATGACGATCAGCAACGTAAACTGACAACAAAGTACTACGCTATTCTGCCAAGACATGGTCAAAAAATTAACATCCCAAATCCCGGGCCCTTTCGCCCGACGCCGCCCGAACACGACCCGCCCCCCCCCCCCGGGAATACAGACCAGAACGGCCGGTTCATGTTTACTTAACCAAACGGCCCATGGCATCATACGGGGCCACGATCTGAAGGTTTTGAATCGCCCGACTGGAATACCCGCCCGTGGTATTACCCTCATCCAATCAGCAAAGGCAGTATATGGTTAACGCACTCTCCCAATGGGACTTATCCATTGGCAATATCATTGGTGGCATCGCGGCCGCTATCTTTTATGGCCGCTTCTATCTTCAGTGGTTTTATTCCGAGCGGGCGAAGCGCAGCGTGGTTCCCATTGGCTTCTGGTATATGAGCTCCATTGGCTCCTTGCTGCTCTTCGGCTTCGGTGTCTACGAGCAATCGGCCGTGGGCACCCTTTCTCATTGTTTCAACATCGTTATATATTCTCGTAACCTGATTCATATCTGGCGTAAGCAGGGCGTGCTCAGCAAAGCACGGTCTCGATTTGTACATGGATTTGCCCTGTCCGTCGTTCTCGTTGCAATTTCGCTGTTGCTGCTCACGTGGTTTAACGTGTTCCAGAGCACCCAAACGGGGACCCAGAACGACGCCGTGCGCACCTGGTTCTGGATTGCCGTGGGTGTGGTGGGTCAGGGACTTTTTGCCTGCCGCTTTATCATTCAGTGGCTGGCGACGGAAAAAAAGAAGGAGAGCGTCATCCCCATTTCGTTCTGGTATTTCAGCGTTGCCGCCGCCGTGTGTATGCTGGCATCCTTTATCCAATTGCGGGAATGGGTATTCGCCGTCGGCATTGCGACGACCTTGCCCATCTACGCCCGGAATCTCTGGATCATTTACCGGGGCGGACAGGAAAGTTCCGAGGCGGCATAAGTTACTTGCCCCGGCAGACACACGATGGGTAGGCTGATAGTATCCGAGGGACATCATGAATGCAGGCGAGCACATAAACCAGAAGTACTCCGGGCACCGAAAACATCTCTACTGTCTGGTAGCACTGCTCTTCGTGGGCGTGTGGGACGCGCCCGGCGCCGAAGTCGTACCGCCTGCGTGGGAGCCTATGGAATCTCTTTTCCGCGCAGATAGCGCGCCCCCCCCACCCTTTTCGGTTGATGACGGTGCGCCGCACCCCGTGGAGCACCACTATCTCTTCGAACAATTTGCCGATTTGGATTGCGCGGACTTTCTCCGGGGGCTGAGCTACCTGATCCACAAATACCAGCCCCCCGAAGACCCGGGTGCACTTCCGGCATACACCCGCGCCATGAATTACCGACTTCGGGTACTATTTGAATACTATCCACTTGCGGCACGCGGTCCAGATGACTTTACAGCCCTTATGACGCTGATTAGTGACGGGCGGTCTGCCGAAACGCTGCGTGTTTTCCTATTGCGCCAGGCGGCTCCGGGGCTGGAAGCACCGACCACGTTCGGGGGCTACCTTCAGGGCCATCTTTCGAAAGGTAAGGGTGCCTTTGACAAACAACTCCGTGAGCTCACCCTATTGCCTCGTGAATCAACCCGGGTGCAGGTAACCGCCCTTGACGTACTCCTTGCCCGAGCCACCAGCGAATACGCAATGCTCTTGCAGCGCGACCCCATGGGAAAACGCCCGGGGGACGATGGGGCACCAGTTTCTATTCGCGACTTTGTGGCGAATCCGGAGGCCGCCCCATTGAGTCGCCGCACGAAGCTCCTTTTGGAGCGTAAGAATGAGGAGGTCGGCAAATGGGCCGCCTCTCTCCAGGCGTTGGCGACGAACGGGCAACGGGATGGTGCGGTGCGTGAGAAGGCCACGGAAGTACTCGGGGTTATCCTACGAGATTTCCCCATACCCAATCGGGCTGACTTCTCACAGACCGTGCCGAAGTAACCGACCTATCGGGCCAACAAAAATTCGGCTACGACTGCGCCATCGGGCAGGGATGGCTGGGCACCCGCGATGGTCGTGGTGAGGGCACCAACGGCATTGGCATAACGCAACATTCCGGGGATATCTCCCTCGTTCCAGGCGACGGCCAATGCGGCCGTGAAGGCATCCCCCGCCGCCGTTGTATCCACCGAGTCCACCTTAAATGCGGGAACAAATTCGTCGCTCGTCCCGCCCATATACCGTGAACCGGTGCTGCCCAACTTCATCACCACATGATTTGCGCCATAGTCCAGCAGTGCCCGTGCGGCCCGATGGGCTTCGTCGGCATTGGATACGGCAAGGCCGGTAATCCGTTCCGCCTCGCTCTCGTTGGGACTGATCACCGACGCTTTACCCAACACGGCGGGGGTGATGGGCTGGTCGGAGCCAATATCAAGTATGGAAAGTACGCCATACGACTTCGCCAGATCGAGGGCGACCTCCACGGTTTCCACGGGCACCTCCAACTGCAGGAGCACCACGTCGGCCTCTTCGAAGGCGGCCCGGCGGGCGTAGAGATCATCGGGCGTTAGCGCAAAGTTTGCTCCGGGGATGACGACAATGGAATTTTCCCCGGCATCGCTCACTTCGATAATAGCCGTCCCGGTGGGTTCGTGATCGACCGACTTCAGGTAGTTCAGATTGACCCCGGCAGCGCCCAGGCTGGCCCGCTGTTGTTCGGCAAAACCATCGGACCCGACGCAGCCCAGAAAGGCAACGGACGCCCCGAGGCGCGCGGCCGCCATGGCCTGGTTGGCCCCTTTGCCGCCACACACGGTGGTGAAAGAGGAACCCATGAGGGTTTCGCCGGGCCGGGGAATGCGGGAAACGCGGGCAACAAGATCTATATTGGCACTACCGACTACAAGAATCTTTCGGGCTATCATCAACGTCCTTTTCGTCCGGGAATGTCGGGCAAATGTATATAGAGTTTATCCCACGTTTCCCATCGACGCAGGGCCTTTACGATCGCTGGCAGGGGTTTGGCGTAAATCGTGGGAAAGAGATATTCTTCCGTATCTTTCATGGCAAAGGCAAGGCGCTCTACCGGCGGCGTAAATTGGGCATTTACGCCCGGCTTATTCCCCCGGGGATCAATGCGGTACCAGCCGATTTCGGGAAGGTGAACGGCGCTGAGTCCGTGGGTGCAATAGGGTGGCCCGCTATCGCCCATGCTTAGTCGTTGATAGACGAGACCTGCGGGAATCCCATTGGCGCGCAGTAACGCAGTCAGCAAGTGGGCCTTGGCGTAGCAATAGCCCGTACCTTCGGCCAGGACCTGAGAAGCGGCGCAGGTAACGGGATTCATCTGGTAGTCGGCGCTATGCCGAATGGTGTCGCGAACCCATTCAAAACATGCTCTGGTCGTTTCCAGCACATCGTCGTCGGGCGCACGAAGTTGTCCCGCCAACGCATGAACGCTTTCCTCCTGCCAGTTGATGACCTCGCAGGCATCGAGAAAGGAGGCCATGGGCGTTGGTGAGGACGAAGCCTGCCGGGTGGCGGAAGCATGGTGGCCTTTGTGCCGTTTTCTCTCCATCGCCGACCTCTCTATCGTGCGCCGACTGCGGTGGCATCCACCGAAGTCGCGGAAGCCACACCGGAACCACGGTGCTCAAGAAAACAACATCCGGGACAGGGTGCGAAGAGCTTTTGCTGGCAGGTCTGGCGGAATTCTCGCATGGTGGCGTTGTTCCACAATGTTTTTAGCGAATCCTCGCGAACATTGCCGACTTTCTGCAGCCAACAGGGGTAGGCATCGCCGAGGCGGCCAATAATGAGGGTGTTCCAGGCGTTGCGACACTGGTAGGCCTTCAGGTCGAGGCCCGTGCCGTCGTAGTAGTCGAGCAAATCCGCCCGGGGCATCCGGGGCAGGCGCACTTCGATGCCCGCACTTTTTGCTTCCAGGAGGGTACGGTCGAGGGCCTCGGCCAGGGCGCGGCGGTCGATATGGGGCCAGGCCATTTGTTCGTGGTCGAAGGAAGACGGATCGGCTTCGCCGAAGCCGGGCAGATCATGCATCCGCGTTTCGGTCACAAGATTAAGCACGTCCACGCCGACTTCCGCCACCATCTTCGGCATGAGATGGAGCACGTCGAGGTTGTCCTGCTGAATCACGGTGGTCACATGGATATGGGGACACTGCTTTCCCTGGGCATCGCGATATTTTCGCAGGAGCCGGATACCCGACATGCTTTTGTCCCAGGCACCCCGCAGCTTGCGGATTTCATCGTGGCGCTCACCGGGGCCTTCGATGGAGGTGCCTGCGAAGTTGAAACCCACGCCACCGGTCCGCCGTGGCGCGAGATTGACGATGGCCTCTGCGCGATCTTCTGGAAGCATGGTGGTGTTGGAAATAAAATGGGTGCGGGAACGACGGCTCGCAACAGTGAGCAGCTCCATGAAGTCTTTTCGCACAAAGGCTTCGCCCCCGGTGAAGGTCACGAGGCTGAATCGCTGAATCTGTCCCAGGACGTCGAGCCATTCCTGCGTCGAAAGTTCGCCCTGTCGCTGTTCCTTCACGGGCACGTTTTCGAGCCAGTCGATGTATTGGCACATCTTGCACCGGAGATTACAGCGGCGGGTCACTTCGATGAAGTAGTGCCACGCGGGCAGGGAATAGCCCGACTTGATGTAGCGATAGGGCACTTCGCTGTAGGCACGCTGAGCGAAATCATAGAGGCGCGACAATTGGAATCGGCTCTGTTTTTCGTGTTCGCTCATGGGGTGGTGCCTTTGTAATTGGTGGACATGGCTCTATTCTATCACCTGAGCGGCTACCTCGCCGAATTGCTTTTGTGGGGCAAGTTGGGCACGTCTATCTGACGGATTGCCTCCAATAGCCGACCGACTTATTTAGTACAACATTGATTTTCCATTGTGCTTTCTGCAATTTTTGTAAGTCAACTTTGATCGTAATTCGGAATATTAACAGGAGAACATATTAAAATGGCCGAAATAATGAAAAAAGTGGGCTACAAATGGTTGTATGATGCAACACGGGCGAAAGTCTCCGACAAGCTCCAAAAAGAGGGAGCCGACGTGAAGAATATTCAAAAATTTTTCAATAAGTTGGACAAGAAAGTAAGCACACCCGGCGGCACCTCCA
Source organism: uncultured bacterium (assembly GCA_963977445.1). Classification (GTDB taxonomy): domain Bacteria; phylum Hydrogenedentota; class Hydrogenedentia; order Hydrogenedentales; family JAEUWI01; genus JAEUWI01. The sequence goes on from CAXBPH010000202.1 coordinate 5,230, forward strand.
TGCCCCTGGCCCAGGCCGCATTCGTGGAGGCGGTAAAAGATATATACGACGCAAAAAAACCGGACCCGAAAGATGGCAAAACGTACAGTGCAAAAGAGCGAGAGAAACTTGAAGCGTTTCAAAAAAAGATCACATCCAAAGTCTCCGGAACGGTACGGTTCAAAAGCGGCGCGATCATCTTGCTCATGCACGGCAATGAAGTGGTTACGGTAAAATAGTCCCATAGCAGGTGAAACATTTCTGTAGCCCGAATGCATTCGCATTCGGGTTTTTTTCTTGAACCCGGCTTTCGGGCCCGTAGAGAGAATTGTCACCGTTATCCAACGGAGACCTACAGCCGCATTTCGCCGCCCAAGGGTGTTGTGCTATGCTTTCCAGTCGAACGCACTTTTGGCGTTTACGGAGAAGGGTCGGGAGTCTCGGCGGGCCATTGGGTCAGCACGACAACCCCGAGAGCACAGCGGTGCGCAACGCCCAGCCTGCGTTGCCAACCACACAACAGTTGCGCGTGTCGTTCGCCTTGGCAAACGTCGCGGGCCCCGGGAAGATCGTTATGAAAAAAACGGATACCATCTACCTCGTTTCCAACGGAGACTTCCGCGATTCGGCTTGTGAAGTTTGCTGGCCCATGCAGGATGACACCCTGAAGCAGGTGCAGAAAGCCTTTAAGAAGCTGGGCTATAAGACCGAGCTGGTCACAAAGTACGACCCCAAGAAGAAACATGGCTTCGTCACGAAACAGTGTGACGGTGCAGAAATCTTCTCCAAGATCGACCCCAAGGCTCCCGTGGTTATCGTCCTCAGTTGCTGGGCCTATGCCCACCACGTCTGCGGCCCACTCCAGTCCCACGAAGGCCCCAAGCTTCTGCTGGGCAATTTCGACGGCACGTGGCCCGGTCTGGTGGCCCTGCTGAATCACGCGGGCACCCTGGATCGTCTCCATGTGAAACATTCCCGCATCTGGACCGACAGCTTCCTTAAAGACGAGTACTTCATGAAGAAACTCGGCGAGTGGTGCAGCAAGGGCGACATCAAGCACAGCACCAAACACCTCACCGACGCCGACGAAGCGAAGATCTCCGCCGCTGCGAATAAGTTTGGCAAAGAACTGGCCGAAGACATCAAAACCAATCGCCGTATCATGGGCCAGCTCGACCCGGGTTGCATGGGCATGCTCAATGCCGTCATGGACCCCGCCCACCTGGGTAAAATCGGTATGCCCATCGAATACCTCAACCAGTCGGATCTCGTGGCGGAAATGAAGCTCGTGAGTGATGAGGAGGCCCAGAAGCACCTCAACTGGCTCGTGAAAAAGGGTACCTGGTTTGACTGGGGCACGGACCAATACACGGACCTCGTCCATGGGCAGGTCCTGGAACAGATGAAAATCTACTCCGCTGCTGCCCGCCTGGTGGAACGCTTTGGCCTCGCCGCTATCGGCATCCCCTATCAGCTTGGCCTGGTCCGTTGCACCGCCGCCACCGATTTGGTGGAAGGCATGCTCAATAACATGGACCGCCCGGCGGTGAAAGACCCGACGACGAAAAACATCGTCAAAAAAGGCAAGGCCATCCCCCACTTCAACGAAGGGGACATGGGTTCCGGCGTTCCCCAGTTACTCATGCACGATATTTATGACCGCAAGGGTATGCCCACGGAAACGACCCTCCACGATGTGCGTTGGGGCCGTGAATTTGGCGACAAATATGTTTGGGTCTTCCTTATCTCCGGTGGCGCGCCCCCGGCCCACTACGGTGGTTGGAAGAAAACCAACGTCTATCGTCAGCCCGCCATGTATTTCCCCAAGGGCGGCGGCACCTGCTCCGGCGTCTCCAAGCCCGGCGTCATCACTTGGGCCCGCTGCTATGAGCAGTTCGGCGAACTCGGTATGGACGTGGGTATCGGTGAAGTCATCGAAATGCCCGAAGCGGAAGTCCAGGATCGCCTCGACCGGACGACCCCGGTGTGGCCCATTGCGAACGTCCACATCCCCGGCTATGACCGCAATGAATTGATGGCGACTCACATGTCTAACCACATCACCATGGGCTATGGCGACATCCTCGAAGAACTCATCGCCACCTGCCGTCACCTCGGCATCAAGACCCGCGTCGCGGGCGATATCGGCAAGGCGCTGAAGAAGTAAGCACAAGACCAAACAGAACACACGACGGCCCGGAGAGCAACACGCTATCCGGGCCGTTTTTGTCGGACTGTCTTGTGGGACCTGTGGGACGGGTGAGACCAGTGGGACACCGCCCGAGTGGATAGTGACAACCGGGGGGATACTGTGACGTATCAGCGACGGAGAATCCGGGCATAGCCGCGTTTCCAGAACTCGTAGAATCAGGACATTTTGTTTTTTTGAACCACAAAGAACGCAAAGAGCACAAAAGGAATGATTTCTCTGTGTTCTTTGCGTTCTTTGTGGTTGATTTAGTCAAGCATGCAATCGTGAAGCAGTGACTGCACGGAAAGGGTGGGATTGTGGAGTCTCTTTGAAATTTAGCTGTAGAACATATCGTCTTTAGACCGACATCACATTTACTTTTGGAAATCGAAGGCGCGGCGGGTCAGGCGGGACGCCCAACCTACGTTAGTCGACGTTGCGATTGACGTGTTGCGTGCGGAATTCTTTTATGAACCACAAAGAACGCAGAGAGCACAAAAAGGATTATTCTCTGTGTTCTTTGCGTTCTTTGTGGTTAGTTCACTATTTTATTCATTCGTGAAAATTCGTGTTCATTCATGGTTCGCATCGTTGCGATCTACCATGACACATCGATTCCCCGGGGTAATTGCTGAGCTACTCGTATTTTCGGCTACGGTATACGTTGTCTCTGGGCCGACATCATATCTACGCTTGAAAATAAGAATCGCGGCGGGCCAAGTGGGACGCCTAACCTACGTTCGTCGGCGTTTCATGTGAAGTGTTTCCTGCGGACTCTTTTTTAACCACAAAGAACACAGAGAACACAAAAGGAAATGTTTTTCTGTGTTCTTTGCGTTCTTTGTGGTTGATTCAACAGAATATCCATTCGTGAATATTCGTGGTTGAAACTCTTTTTCTATTCCAGGGTTACGCTGGCGAAGGACACAATCCCGCCGTTGGGGTCATGGGCGTAGTCGTAGTGATGCTGGGTGCCTTGGCTCACGGTGCCGTCGAGGGTCTTCAACGTGGCGTAAATGCAGTTGAGTCCGCAGACTTTGCGCTCGTTGAGGTCTTTCATCACGGAGGCATAGAAACCGTCGGCATCGATAGCCCCATTCACGATATGGGCGAGGTCTTCGGTGTCTCGTCCGGCCACGTCGGCCACCACGGCATCATCGATGTCGAAGGAATCCCCAAAGGTTTTCCCCACGTGGGCCAGGTCGGCCCCGGCGATCACGGCGATACGTCCGCCCGATTCCGCAACGATATCCCGACAGGTGTCGAGAAAGTTGGCTACCGCTTCGACTTCGGAAGGCACGCATGGCCCCTCGTCCATGGAAAAACAGGAGCAGAGCACGGGCACGATTTTCACGTCGGCCCCGTAGTGGTAGGCCAGCATAACGGCCTGAAATTCGATGGAGTGTTCGGTGCGGTGCCGGATTTCCCACTCGTAGGGGTCCCAGGAACAGGCCTTTTCGAGACGGGCCACAATCTCCTGGTCCGTATCTACCCGCCCCAGGGGGGTGTCAAAATGTTTTCGGGTCAGGATGAAAGGCACGGGGGCACCGGCATGGGCCACGCCGAAAATAAAGACCACGTCGGGCTTGGGGCGGGCGAAGAGCTTTCCATAGCCGTGGGCGTAACCGGCCATACCGCGATGAAAATCGATGTGGGGCACGATGAGACCGGGCAGGGGCGTCGCCTCTTCATCGAGACGGGGCGTTTCGCCGGGTCCTTTTTCGCAGGTAAAAAATGAATCGATGAAGGTCCGAAGTTCGGTGGGATCTTCGGGATAGGAGCGGCCCGCGAGATAGGCGGGACGGGTATCGGAATCCGCATAGCCGCCATCGACCCGTTTGCGAATGGCTTCAAACTGTTCGTTCAGCAGAAAGCCATTGTCATCGAGGTAATCCACGATTTCCTGAATCTGGTCGCCCGATACTTCGGCACCGTTGAACTGTGCGCGGACCGCCATCTGGAGAGTCGGTATGTCCGCATGGCCATCGAGGGACGCCGCGATAAAGAATGCGGGTGGCGTGAGGACAATCTGGGCCTCCACGTAGCCGCTGGGGTCGTGGATGACGATAAACTTCTCGCCCTCATGTTCGATAGGGGCGGCGTCTATATTGCGTAGTGGCGGAAAGGGTCGGTTCATAATTGGACACTATAAAGGGTAGGGTAGTAACACGCAAGGAAAATATTTTCGTATTGCGTGATGTGGCAGAGATGGCCTCATCATGGGACATCGCCGCCACGGAAAAATTTGATGAAACCACGTCAAATCGCCACAATAGCCCACTTGACCGCAATGATTTGCCACATGCCCATGTGGCCGGGAGAAATACCGTGCGTTTTATGAATGTAGTACGTAGCACCTGCGTGGCGGCCACGGGGCTGGCCTTCGCCGCCTCCGCCCAGGTGGGCGAAGATATCGATTTTAAGATTGCCGACGGCTTTGAATTGGAGACGGTGCTCCGCGAGCCCGACCTGCGCCAGCCCTTGAGCCTGAATTTCGACGAGCGTGGACGCCTCTGGGTCGCCCAATACCTTCAGTTCCCCTTCCCCCAGGGCCTCAAGGTCATCGGTCATGACAATTACTGGCGGGTTCAATATGAGAACTTCCCTCCCCCACCACCCCCAAATCACGAAATCGGCAAGGACAAGGTCACGGTCTATGAAGACACGGACGGTGATGGCACCTTCGACAAGCACACGGATTTCGTCACGGGCCTGAGCATTACCACCTCGGCCCTGCCCGGTCGTGGTGGCGTGTGGGTCATGAATCCCCCCTACCTCCTCTTTTACCCCGATGCCAACCGGGATGACGTGCCCGATGGGGACCCTGTCGTACATCTCGCCGGCTTTGGCCTGGAAGATCTCCACGCCGTGGCCAATGGACTTCGCTGGGGTCCCGATGGCTGGATCTATGGCTATCAGGGTTCGACAACGACGGCCACGGTCACGCGGCCGGGAATGGACGACGAAGGCCTTCATTTCACCGGGCAGAATCTCTGGCGCTACAATCCCGAAGACCGGCGCTTTGAACTCTTTGCGGAAGGGGGGCATAACCACTTTGGCGTGGCACTCGATTCTCAGGGACGGATGTACACGGGCAGCAACGGCGGCATCATTGGCTATCATCAGGTGCAGGGTGGTTACTCCTGGAAAAGTTGGGCCAAACATGGCGAGCTGACCAACCCCTATGCCTATGGGTTCTTTAACGGCATGGAAGACCACAGCACCCGGGCCAAGCTCTCCCAGGGACTGGTTTCCTACAATGCGCCGAACTTTCCGGCGGAATTTCAGGATGCAATCTTCACCGCACGCGCCCTGAAGCGGTGCATCAGTGTCGCACGTCTTGAAGCCCTGGGCTCTACCTATTCGGCCCACGAATTCCTCCAGCTCCTCGAAACGGATGACCAGCACTTTCGGCCGGTGGCCATGGCCCAGGGTCCCGATGGAGCCCTCTACATCGCCGACTGGCACGACACGAATATCACGTGGAGTGTTTCTGCCGAGACCGACCGTATCCTCCGGGAGACGGGCCGGGTCTATCGGGTTACCCATGGCAAGAACACGCCCTACAAGCCCTTCGATTTTGGCACCACGCCCACGGAGGAGGTGGTGGCGGCCCTTGCCCATCCCAATAAGTGGTATCGCGAAACGGCCTTGCGCATCCTTTATGACCGCAAAGACCCGGCAGCTATCGCGCCGTTGGAAGCCATCTTGTGGCAGAAAGACCGCATCAATCCCCTCGCCCTTCAGGCACTCTGGGGCATCAATGCCTCGGGTGGGTTCACCATGGAACTTGCCGAAAAGGCACTCGATCACCCCTATCCACAGGTCCGTCTGTGGACCCTCCGCCTCTTGGGGAATGACCACAGCATCACCCCCCTCATCGAACAGAAAATGATTGCCATGGGAACCACCGAGCCCGACGCCCAGGTGCGCAGTCAGTTGGCGAGCACGGCGAAACGCCTCAGTCCGGCGGAAGGCCTCCCCGTTGTGTTGGCCATGCTCCGCTCCGGCAAAGATGTGGATGACACCATGATTCCCCTGCTGCTGTGGTGGGCCGTGGAACAGCACATCCGCGTCGATGCGGACGCGGTCGTCGCGTGGGCCAAAGAAGCGGCCACCCTGCGAAGTGCTATCTTTGACAACATCATCGTCTCACGGCTGGGCCAGCGCTTTACCCAAGACCGAGAAGACGAAGATTTCAACCAGGCCGCCGCCCTGTTGGCTTCCCTCACGGAACCCGCCCATCGCCAGTCCCTCTTGACAGGCATGGCCACGGGCCTTGGTCGGGGCACCAGCGCGACGGTGCCTGCGGCGCTCAATGCGACGTTGGCGGAAATGCTGGTGGCCGATTCGGGCAACACCCAGTTGCTCATCATCGCCGCCCGCCTGGGCAACACGGAGGTCTACGAGAAGGCCACCTCTATGATTGCCGATGCGGCGGTCGATAAGGGGCAGCGTATCGCCCTCATCAAGCTCCTCGGCGAAGAGCAGTATGACCCCGCCAGGGAAACCCTGCTCCAACTCTTCCTGGGAACGGAAGGAGACGACATCCGTGGCGCGGCCCTGGGTGCCGTCCAGCGATTCCCCGATGAAGCCGTAGGTGCTACCCTCTTGAAGACCTTGCCGACGAGCGAAGGCCTCAAGGGACAGATTGCCAGTGCCCTCGTATCCCGCACGGCCTGGGCCATGGAATTACTGAAAGCGGTAGATCAGGGCACCGTGCCCGCCGCCGATGTGAATCGCGCGTTGCTGATCAATCTCGCGGCCCTGGGTGATGCCGAAGTAGATGCCCTCGTGCTCAAACATTGGGGTGCCATCCGCACCAGTCCCGACGAAAAGATGGGGCTCGTCAATGCCATTCACTCGAAGATTAAGAACGGTCCCGGTTATGCGCGGCCGGGTATGAAGCTCTATGAAGAGAACTGCGGCAAGTGCCACGTCCACCTTGGCGTTGGCCGTAAGGTAGGCCCCGAAATGACGGGACTCAACCGGAAAGACACGTGGGACTTTGTGACCAACGTGGTGGACCCGAGCAAATCAGTATTGCCGGAGTACACGGGCACGACCTTTACCATCATCGGCGAAGACGATGGCCTGGGCGCTTCGGAACAGACCATCACGGGCTTCATCCTCCGTGAGTCGGATTCGGAGATTACCCTGATTGATTCGGCGGGCACCGAAATGGTGGTCTCCCGGGACAAGGTGAAGTCCATGGAGCCCATGGCCCTCTCCGTCATGCCGGAGGGCATGGTGAGTAATATGACCGACCAGGAGTTGCGTGATCTCTTTGCCTTCATCCAGGCGGATAGCTTGCCCCCGGCGGAATAGACGGCTTACTTTAGTAACGAACGGGCGGCCCCATGCGGGTCGCCCGTTTTTTGTTGTAGGGCGTTGGCAAGCGGTGGGGATGATTTATTCGATATTTCGAGTGCCGGAGGCAAAAGGATGACTCGATGGGTTCTTGCGAATCATGTCGTCACGCAACTTTTTACAGATAAAACGACAAACCATGGACGTGCCGCGCGATCTGGTACTCCAGTTCGTGC
>CAXBPH010000203.1:0-12884 GCA_963977445.1 uncultured bacterium
CCAAGAAAATCCGTCAAGCCACGTCGACGGATAAGGGCATCACCTGGGGCGAAGTTACCCCCATGGACATACCCAATCCCGGTTCTTCCGTGGATGTGGTCGTTTTGGCCAACGGACACTGGGTCCTGTTGTGCAACGACACCACTGAGGGCCGACATATCGTAACCGCCTACCTTTCCGAAGACGAGGGACTCACCTGGCCCCTATCACGTCAACTCGAATCTTTCGAGCCCGATGCCGGGTCCGGTTCCTATTTTTCTGTGATTCAGAGCAAGGATGGTCTGATTCACGTCACCTACTCCTACAAAAACGAAAAAACGCCCGGTTCCAGCATCAAACATGTCGCCTTTGAAGAAGCCTGGATCACCGGGGGTAATTAAACGTCGGGAGAACCAACCGCCCCTGTCGGCAAGCACTCACCGAGCGATGACGTTCCCCCGTTCTGTATTCAAGTCGGTGGGTCTCGCCTGGCAGCCCGTTGCAAAACTCGAACTTGGGTTACGTGTACAGAAATTCTCTTAGCCCCGTAGGGGCGGCAGACCGTAGCCCAGGGTAAAGCGAGGTACGAGCGGAACCCTGGGTCCTCGTGAGTTGTCAATCCATGAACCCCGGAGGGGTGGCACAGAGACAAGGGGGAATGGGGCAAGTGCGTCTCCAAGGTTCGCTTTGGCCGGTGGGGGTAATTAAACCTCTACCCCAATTCACCCTCCCCCCCGCCGTTCCCCCCCCGTTCAGCCCACCCTATTGTGCAACGTCGCCGCTCCATAAATAGGAAGCGTCAACGCACACAAGGGGGAATCATGGAGCTATCGACACTGGCCCGGGGCGAAACCTGGATGAATGAGGAAGAATCGGCGTTGAACCGCCAATTCGTGCAGGGCGTAGGCGAATTGCTACACGACCGGGGCGTGGTGCTGAATCCACTCCTCACACTCCGCATCAATGATGTGCTCGTGTCCTGGTTGCTGGTCCGCCGCATGGAACGCAACCTCGCAGAAGTGGACTCCTCGGCAGAACTGCCCGAAGCACCCCAAACCACACCCGCCCAGGCCGATGCCATCGGAAAGAGCCGGGAACGTCTCCGCAAATCCATCAAGGACCTGGAAGACTATTGCGCACGGGCAGGCACACCCATCGACACGGGACTTGCCGACGCCATGAAACCCGTCATCCAGCAGGTCCAGGGTAAGCACCCCTTCTTCTCCACAGAGCCATAAGAAGCGAAGGGCTTGTGAAACTTGTCGCCACGAATATTTTGGCGGGAAAAACCACAAACCATGGGCGTGCCGCGCGATCTGGTACTCCAGTTCGTGCGTTGGGACTGCGGGAGCAAAGTGCGATCTATGTGGTTGTGGGAAGTCTTCAAGATCTCATTTTGAATAGCGCATTGTGCTTGGCCTTGGCCTCAATGGAGAGACATAATCATTTCTCCCAACCCGCGCACGAACCGGAAATACCGGATCGCGCGGCACAATTGGTGGGTTCAGTTTGTTTTGATGGAGCGAGTCTTTGTTGGGACTCAAGAAGCTCAGTGGGGTCTAAAATGGGCCGCACGGAAGGGAATCTCGTGTGCGTGCCCGTTTTAGTGCGATTACCCTGATCCGACACGCTTGAAACGCTGCCGGGCGATATGCGATAGATCAGGTATGAAATATCTTACCCTACTCGCGCTGTGCGCCCTCTTCGTCCTCCCCGGTTGTGCCTCCCACCCCAAGACCACGGGCAAACCCGTCGTCAAGGAAGTGCTGACCACGGGCTATTGTAAGTGTGGTCGCTGTTGTAACTGGACCCACACGACCTTCCTGCGACGCACCGTTATCAAGGACGGCCCCAACAAGGGCGACCGAAAGAAAGTGCGGAAGACAGCCAGTGGTAAAATGGCCAAGAAAGGCCACACCATCGCCGCCGACCCGAAGATCTACCCCTTTGGCACGGTCATGTACATTCCTGATTACGGTTATGGCGTCGTAGAAGACGTGGGCGGGGCCATCAAGGGCGAACACATCGACCTGTACTTCGGAAGTCACGAGGCCGCGCTGAAGTGGGGCAAACGGCGAAAGACCATCCAAATCTGGCGCCCGTAAGCCCGGTCTGAGACCCCTCAGGGGGCCATGTAGGTCGCCAGGAATTGCTTGGTCAGGGTGGCCAGATCCTGGCCCTCAAAGAGCCCTTCCCACGCGCCGTGACTTTCGCCCGAAATGGGATAATAGGCCACAGGGATACCGTTGGCATTACAGGCATCCCGAATTTCCAGCGCCGGGGCTAGCGAAATACCAACGGTAAAATCGTTGGTTCCGTGGAAAATCATTACGGGGGGATCGGACGGATCGAAGGCATTCACCACGGGGGCGGCACTTCCCCAGCAATCGATGATAACTTCGGGACGGGCATTAACGCCGGGATTATTTTTCGCCGGCACGGGAAAAGCTTCGCCATCGCTGCTGAAGAGGGCGTCGCCCGTTAATCCGGCGGCCAGCGCGGCAAAGGCACCGGCGGACTCACCCCACAGCGCAATGCGATTCGGCTCGACCCGCAGGGAACTCGCGTTGGCCCGCACATAACGCATGGCCGTCTTGGCATCCACAAAAGACGCATGCATGGCCGAGCGCAAATCCAGGGCGTCAAAGAGGAACTCCGAAGTATCCGGCGTCCAATCCTTGGGCGCGGGTGGCTCATCGCCCTTGAGGCGGTAATCAATCAAAAAACAGACGTAACCCTCGAGGGCCAGTGCGTTGGCCTGGATCAGCAGGTTTTCGTCTTCTTTGGTGCCCCCTTCAAAGGAGCCCCCGTGAATCATGACGACGGCCGGGCGATTTTCTTCGACCCCTTCAAGTTCCACCAGGTCAAATTTGAGGTCCACCAGGGTGTAACCCGCCTCCGTCGTGTTGGCCACGTTGCCCTGACCATAAACCAGGTCTACGGTGCGTATTACGCCGGGGGACAGGGGGCCGGGACAGCCGCTCATCAAGATGAGGGCGACAGGCAACGCGAACACGCTGAGAAACTTCACAAACTTCATGAGACCTACTCCTTGGGTGTCTATTCTGCTTCCTAGTATAAACCATCGCGCCCGACGATGGCAGCGGCAGCCCGAGGGGTCTCCTCAACCAGGCGAAAGGCCCTACCTATGACCACGAAACTACCGACGCTGGCCCAACTGCAGAATCGCGGACTCAACGAGTCGGACGCCCAACGCTGGCTTGCCCTGCAAGACCGCGTCACCTTTGTGGAGACCTTCTTTGCCGATCGCGCAGGCACCCCATGGGAGGTCCGGGCCTATCAGCGGGGCTCGCTCAATTCCCTCGCTGCGCGGAAGGTTCATTGCGACGGCCGCGACGTGGGCAAGACGACCGAGATCGAGGCCATCGCCTGCTGGGCCATGGTGGCCTGCCCCGATTCGGAGATGCTGATTGCGACGCAAACAGAGAATCAGCTTTTTCCCCTCATGAATCGCATTGCCCGGCGCTTTGAAAATACGCCCGCCTTCGCACCTTCCCTGATAGAAATGAAACGGTCCCCCTCGTGGTATTTTCGCTTCTCCAATGGCTTTGTTTTGTGGGGGCGTATCGCCGGCCCCCGAGGCACCAATTTTCAGGGCATGCACGTGGACTGGCAAATTGTGGATGAGGCCCAGGAGATGACCGACACCGCCTGGGGTGAGCTTTACCAGGCCCTCAATGGGGGTGGACGCCGCTGGGTCTATGGTGTGCCCAATGGCCTGCGAAATACCTTCTATCGCATGAGTCAGATGCCCGACACGGAGCAATACAACTGGCCCAGCACCATCAACCCCGATTTTGATGGTGCCAAAGAACGAGAGCTGACCCTCCTCTATGGTGGACGGAATACGCCGGGTTATATGCATCGTGTCTTGGGACAGCACGGTGCACCCATGCATGCCGTCTTCTCCCTCGACGAATATCTCCAATGTGTGGAGGAGGCCATCGAATTTGAAGATGTCGTACTGCGGGAAGAAGACCCCTTCGACGGACCCCGTGATGTGGTGCCGGGCGATTATTATCTCGGCTGCGATTTGGGCTACGCCCGGGACCCCTCCGAGTTCGTCGTCTACCGCAGCGAATCGCCCCACTTCACCAACGTGCTTCGTGTGCACCTGGAGGGCGTCAACTATGCACGGCAACAGCAGATTATCGTAGACCTCGATCAGGCCTACGACTTTCGCGGTATTGGCATCGACGCTGGCAATAGTGGACGCGCCGTGGCCCACCAGCTCATGGCCCTGGGGGAAGACTGGTGCGACAAAATCCAGGCCTTCGAGTTTGGCGGCACCATGGAATTACAGCCCCTGCCCGACGGCCGCCTTGTCCGTCGCCGGGTGAAGGAGTTCATGACGGAACTGCTGCAACGCCGCATGAACGAAGGCACCATCCGCTTCCCCGTGTTGGCCGACCGAGAGAGCCAATACGCCGCCCACACCTACGCCGTTGGGGCCTCCGGACAGATCGTCTATGAAAAAGGCAACGACCACCTCATCGATGCTGACCGCTGCGCCATCCTGCGCCACTATCGGGACCATCTCGAAGAGAGCGCACCAACCTGCCCCGGCATCGGGCTGGTGGGATTCTGACACACGGGAACGGGCGCGTCGGGGACTGCACCGACCTCGCATACTTGATTCGAGCGGTAAAGACGGCCTGGTGCCAGAATGCGTGTCGGTAGGCTGGAACACGTAGAAGATCGGGGCTGTCCCCCCGAGGGCAAATCCCCCTCAGGGGGTCTACAAAACACCCACCACCGTGCCACGCGATCCGACAACGTCGGTTCGTGTGTATGAAGCAACTAAAACGAGAAACAACACAAAAAAATCATACGGGCGTTAACAAACCATGCACCAAACAATAAGATTGACACAAACCCACACTCCATGGGACGCACACGAACCGACGTTGTCGGATCGCGTGGCACGAAAAAGTTCCTGCTCTTAAACGTTTCGGAGTGCAGTCCCCGAACTACTCCGGCACGCTGTAGTCGATGAGCCGCACGTCCACTTCGTCGCGACTGAGGTGCACCGCTACATCGGGCGCTCGTTGACCATCGATGGTAATCGGTTCCGCATCGTAGCGGGCATAGGGTTCGTCGTCGCAGAGAAACGACAAGGTGTACACCCCCCGCTCGACAAAGGCCGAGGCTTTTCCTTTTGGCGGCACCACCAGGTCTTGTCCCATTTTCCCTTGGCGCAGACCCGCCGTCATGGTCACGTCGGAGTCGTTCAGCAGACGGATTTCATGGCGGCCCTCGGCCAGTGACCGGGTAAATTCGGGTAAACGGGCATGGGGTTGATAGGAGCGGGATTTCGCACCCGCCCCCCCGTCATTTCCCCGTCGTCCCGCACCACCCACGGTGATGGTCGGCCCGGCGCTCTGCTCTGCCGTCCCTTCCGAAGGCGTTGGGCCCGGCGCGACCCATCGGATGGGCTTGCGAACCCCTTCTTCCTTGACGGCATCCGGCATCTGCCCAATGCCCATGGGTTGGGAATTGGCCGAGGTGACAGCGCGCTCCAAGGGCACAAAAACACCGGGGGCGATTTCGGCCACCGGGCGTCCGTCGATTTCAGCCGTTGGCGGGGCTGGTGTCGGGGATTCCGTCCTGGGCGTGGCTACCTGGGCGGTCCGCAGTCGCCCCGAAGTACGCACCTGTCCCCCGTCAAAGCGCACCGTAACGCTGCTTCCGATATCATCCACCCAACGGAGTACCTCTACCTGTCCCCCATCGCCGCCAACACGGAGACCCTCCCAGCCCACCAGGCCTTCTACCGCTTCCCGGGTCATCCCCCGTTGAATCTGCGCGACGACGGATGGCGTAAGCTCGTGACGAATTTCTCCGGTGTCGGAACGCTCAAGCGCCGGGACAGGCTCCACCGCCGTGTCGGGCAACGCCCCGTCGGTCTCGACGTTGACGACGGCAGGAGGCTCAGCCGATTCCACTACCGTAATGTCCGGCGCATCGTGCTTCGACGTTTCCTGGCCACAGCCGACAAGCACGAGCCCCCCCAGAAGCAACCCCAAAAAGGGTTTCACGCCGACGTACAGCCCGTTCGTTTTAGTTGGATTACGCATGCTTCAGTATCCCGCCCTTCCGAAAGGAATGCAAGCTTCCGAAGTCCATCGACACCGCGCAACTTGCCCCCGGTTGCCTTGAATCGGTAGGCTGCTGGTCTATGGCACCCCAATCCAAGGAGATTCTTTTGCGCACCATTCTGAATGTAGTCCTGTTGTTTTTGACTCTTGCGGCAACCCTGGCCCGTCCCGCCGCTGCCGACACGCCCTATACGCTGTGGACCGGCACCTCGCCCTTCCCCCCAGTCGCCGCAATTCCGCCAGTACCCGGCGTGACCCATCATGTTATCCATGAGGGCGAAACGGGCGCCTATCAGTTTCTACTCGGCACCGCCCTCGCCTTCCACGAGGGCACTCTATGGGCCAGTTGGGGCAACAGCCTCGTTGATGAAAATGACGATGGCTCCATCATGGGCGGGCGGGCCTCCCGCGATGGGGGCACCACGTGGGGCCCCTTTCAAATCATTGCCCCCGGCGCGCCCGGGCCCGACTCCCACAGCCATGGGGTTTTCTTGAACCACAACGACGAACTCTGGGCCTACGCGGCACGGGCCGACTATATCGCCGGTGGAAAAGCCTACCCCAAGCTGCGCGCGGAAGCCTACCGCCTTGAGGACAATGCCTGGGTATCGAAAGGTATCGTCGCGGAGGGCCTCTTCTGGCCCCTGACCGAGCCCCAACCCATGAAAGACGGCAATTACATCATGGGTGGGCTCATCGTGGACCCTGAAAACGGTTGGCCCGATGCGGAAGGGGCCGTGGCTATTTCGGCGGGGGACGATGTGACGAAATGGACCCCCGTAGAAATCCCGCGCGTTCCCGGCGACAAGGTCTGGGGCGAGACGTCGCTCATCGTAGAAGACGACCTGATTACCGCCATCGTCCGCTATGGAAGCAAGGCCGTGGCGCTGGTGTCCTTCAGCGAAGACTTCGGCAAAACCTGGACCACCCTCCGGGACAGCAATCTGCCCAACGCCAACTCCAAGCCCTACGCCGGCACACTAAGCACGGGGCATTGGTATGCCCTTGTCAATCTGGAGAATCGAGACACCCTGGCCATCGTCATCGGCGAACCCGGCGCAAGGACATTCTCCAAGGTGTGGACCATACGAACAGGCAAATCCCACGTACCACGAAATCCGGGCGGCGGCAAACATCCCCAATGGTCCTACCCCTATGCCGTGGAACACGACGGCAAGCTCTTTGTAGGCTATTCCATTTCGAAAGAAGATTGCGGCCTGTCGGTGCTCCCCATCGAAAACCTTATCGCCCCGGGCGTGGAGTTATCCAATGAATGAACTCGAAAAAGGGCTGGAAATCGCCGCCCCCCTTGACATACAGCGCGATGCGCTACTGCGTTTTCAAAGCCAGATAGGGGAATGGGGAATCTCTCTACCGGATGTGCGGCCTCTTGTGCTCGACTTTGGCCTCCAGGATTTCAATACGACGGGGCTCATCGAATACTGGATCGCCAACGAGATGGAAGCCGGGTATTGCGCGAAGTACCTCTTCGTCTTTGACGGCCAGAGCTGTCCCCTCCACCACCACAAGACCAAGCACGAGACTTTTTTCATCGTGCAGGGCCTGGTGGACGTCACCTATGGCGGCGCCCACCATCACCTCCACCCCGGCGATGTGCTCCCCATTGAGGTGGGGCAGGTACACGGCTTCACGGGCATGGGACCTGCCCTGCTACTTGAGGTCTCCAAGCCCTGCGTCATCGACGACAATTACTTTGAAGACACGCGCATACCTATCGGCGGCAATTACCAGGCGGAAGGCTGAGACTCAGTCCTTAAAAGCAATTTTCGCAAGATAGATGCTCGTCTTTTCTTCGTGGGAAGAATAGTAGGTCATCCACAACACGTCATCGTGCCAGGCAAAACCGGGGTAGCTCGTGTCTCCGCCGCTGGGCAGGGTCAACACGGGCTTCAGATGGCTCGCTGTCATATAGGCCAGTTCCGTCGTGGCCTTTCCAACGTAGTTGCGGTACCCCGCCCACATGGAGCCATCGGGCAGACGGATAAAGTCCGGCCCACCCGCGCGGATACCGGTGTTGCGCCAGTTCCAATCGGTGTAGGGCGGGAGGCTGGTGCCGATATAGGCCCCTTTGTCGCTCTCCTCCCGACGTGCGAGGAGCATCATGGTGTCGTCGGGCAAGAAGCGCGCGGTGACTTCGAAACGATTTCCCGTAATATCGAGGGTCGTGCGAATGCGAAAGTTGATGCCGTCGTCGCTCGTGTACAGGACCAGGCTGCGCGGTTTGTCTTCCCCGATCACGTAATGATTCGAGACGCCCCAGGCCGTTCCGTCCCGCCAGGTCACCCGCCACAACCAGTCGCCTTCGCTACACACCCGCTGGAGTGCAGACCAGTCGGTGCCATTCTTTGAGAAGGCGACCCGAGGCTGACGGCCCACCAATTCTTTGCCCTCATAATCCGAGCCGCCCATCACCAGCATGAGCCGCTTGTCCGGGGTGACGGAAATCTTGGGATCCCTGAGGTCGATGCTGTCTTCCGTGAGCAGTCCGCAGGATTCCCACCCGTCGCCGTCTTTGGAGCGAATCACCCGGATAACGCCATCGCTCCCCACGTGGTTTTCCGCTTCACGAAAGGTCACATAGAAGTAGTCGCCGTGGCGGATGATATCGGTGAAGGCATTGTGGCCCCCCTGGTCCCATATTTTGGTGACGGACAACACTTCCGGTGTTTTGGGCAAGGGCGGCACAAAAGGTGGACGTTGTATTGCGTTGGGCTTGTCGACCCACGCAGCATCACCGTAGAGGCCCACGTCACTCAGATCGATTGGCTGGAAGCCCGTGCCCAGCGCCGGTGAGTCGGCGGCGAGGGTGAAGTTACCCGATTCGGCATCCACAAACCCGGGATTGGCGATGATGCTGTGGCGGTCATGCCCCGCCGCCTGCCACTCCGTAAAGGTCTTTTCTTTGAAGGTCACGGGACGGCCACTGGTGTCCCAATACGTATTGTGGTCCATGGTGAAATTATTGTTCTGCCAGTTGCTCCCCAGGAGTTGGCCATTGTTGAAGTAGACAATGTTTCGCTCGAAGAAGAAGGAGTTGTGCTCCTCGTTTCGGGTGCGAATGATATTCGGCGTATGGGAGTAGGCGAAGACATTGTTCACCACCCGATTGTCCTTGCCATAGTGCTGATGGAAGCCGCCCGTGCGTGTGTTGTAGACCACGTTGTTTTCCAACACGATATCCGTGCTGCCCTCATCGGTGTAAAGTCCCCAGCCGCCATAAAGCCGGGGATGAGAGATCACGTCGTGAATCAGGTTGTGCTTTACTTCGGTCCCGGGCGAGACACCGAGCAGATAGACCGCACCCATATCGTTGAGCTGGCCCCGACCGATGTGGTGAATATGGTTGTCATTAATACGATTGTGGTGGGCCGAACTGGGCTGGTAACCCCAGGACCACCCCACCGAAACGCCCGTATAGCGGAAGTCGGCGATTTCATTGTGGGTCACGTCGTTGTGGGAAGCACGGCCAATCCACACGCCCACCGCCTCCCGCCAGACCCGGCCCCCATCGTGAAGGTAGTTGTTGTCGATGATATTGTGGTCCGACGCTTCTGCGGGCGTAGCGGGCGAATTCACCTCGCCAATGCGCACGCCGCCGGCGCCAAGATCGGTGAGTTCGTTGCGTCGCACGACCACGTGCTGGGAGCCCGCCCGCAACCAGAGACCATAGGTGCCCACATTGGCGATGCGGCAATCTTCAATGGTTATGTGCCGCGCACCGGTCGCTTCGAAGGCGGCATTCACCCGGGCCGCCGCCTGAGAATCACTGTGCCCCTCGTCGGATATGGGAAACTCGCAGTGGCGGAGATCCAGCTGCTGAAATTGGAGGTGGGTCACAAATTTTTCTGATGCGGGGTCGCCCTGGAGGACAATCAATTGACGGGCCTGCGGAATGGTGGCCGTGAAGCCGTCCAGCGTTTCGCCGGGCATGGGTACGTAGTAGAGTTTGCCGACAGCATGATCCCCATACCACTCGCCGGGCGCGTCCAGCCCCTCAAAGAGATGCTCGATGTAATAGCGCTGGTCCTGCTGCCAGCGACAGAATTCATAGCGCGAGGGCCCCGTGAATTCGATAACGTGCTTGTCCCAATCCACCTGCTTAACCCGCATGAGCGAGGTGGTCCAGGAATTGAAGGCCACCACGATGGCGTTGCTGTCCAGGGACTTCCACGGCTGGATGTCGCCTTCGCGAAACATGAAAGCCTGGTTGCTCTTGACGTCCTTGCCCTCTTTATCTTTTACCATCACCGGGCCAGCGGTGTAGAAAAAATCGGAATCCGGTGGTTCATCACCTGCCGGGTTGGCCGCATTGGGCGTTCGGGCCGGGGTGCGCCGTTCGTCACCGACCCAGAGCTCGTGGAAATTGGTGTCCACCCCGTCGGGCACCTGGGCCACCCAGAAATCACCTTCTTGCTGCCAGTTGCCCACCGCCACGCCGCCGGAAAGAATCGGGTGCTCGTCGGGATAGGCCACATAGCGGATGGGTGCTGCGGCCGTGCCCGAATCTTCCGGCGTAAAGACCACGGGGGCCGCCACGGGATAGGTTCCCCCACGAAGATAAACCTGGACCCCTTCGGATAGCCCGCCGTCTGCCTTGATCGTGCGGATACGGTCGCGCGCACCTTCCAGACTGTGCAGCGGGCCGTCCGACCCGTCGGCGTTGGGGCTGGCGATCGCACCCGACCAGTCGTCGTTACCGGTGGGGGAAACAAAGAGGCTCATCTCGGCATGGGCACCGAGGGTGATCAGGCAAAGAAAGACAACAAGGACATTGCGAAGGGCAGCGGCAACAAAATTCATGATTGAGATATCTCCATTTCGGGCTGAGCTAGCCATTATGAAGAGACGGTTGCTGCCGTGCAAACCACTTTAGAAATCGATTCGATTTCAATGCACGTTTAAATAGGTGAAAGCTGACCTATATCAAATCCAACGCGTTAATTTCGGCAGCGTACGCAAGCGCCTGCAAAGGAAAAACTTACCAGCGGCTTTGCCACTGTCACCTAAAGAAGCCCTTGACCATTGGGAGCGCAGGTCTCGGACGCGCCTAAGGAGGGCAGGCCGCCTGCCACGGGCCGAAGGCACGTAGTTTTTACGTCTTCGACGTAATGCAGACGGGCCGCCTGCGCTCCCAATGGTCAAATTCTGAAAGCTGGAAACCGATTGTCGTGAAAAATACCCGAGATGAGGATCCTCCTTTTCTCACAAAAAAAGATTGGCCGGGCGGTCGTTGCAACCGTCCGGCCAATCTAACTTCTTCCGGTGTGTCAGTGCGGAAGCCAGGCTGGACTTCGGCGCGGAAGAAGGCGGAACCTGCCTGTATTTGGGTAGGTTGGGCAGCAGTGATGCGGCAGGTTCCTGGCAGTGAGTCGAACCACGTGTGTGACACGCGGAGGCATGGGCAAATGGAAACCGGCTGTCTCGGCAAGGTCCATGGGAGCGTTCCATGTGCCTTGTTCAACTGCGTTGGGCGCTGTAGCGCGCGCGGAAACAGCCGGGAAGTGTGCGATGGACCATGCCGACAGGGAGTCGTGGTGTCTGTACAAACGCTGGTCGTGATAGGTTTGAGTCGATTCCGACATGGTCCAAACTTCCATCGGCCCGTAGGCCTTTGTCAGCGCAAACTGTGCGCTGTTAATTGGATAAAGCATAGCCCATGCCAACAGTGACCCCGGGCGAATCGAAACGCTCAAATCCTTTACTTAAGGGCACTTATGCAACAACATGGCGAAAAACCTCGTTACCGTCTGTGGAGTTCCATCACTCACGATGCACACTTGTGCCCACAACAAAAGTGCGCACTGAACAGAAAGGGCGGAGACACAATATGAAGTATATGCAACGAATGGGCCTGCCAAATGTATAGTTTTTGTCATAGAGTTGCGATTTGCCCTGTTCTCACGTACCATTCAGGTGGTGGGTTCCGTGTGTCATCCCCCCCGGATGGCCGCGGCGCAGCACTATATATGATTTGATAAAATGAGGTATCCCAAGAACAATGTCTACCCATGTTGAATACTCCATCGGCGAGGAAATTGCCAACAGCATTACCCACGGCATCGGTGCCCTCCTGAGCGTGGCGGCCCTGACCATGATGGTCGTTTATGCGGCCATGGCGGCCGACCCGTGGTGCATCGCCAGTGTAAGCGTCTTTGGTGCGACCCTGGTCATCATGTATCTTGCGTCCACCCTCTACCACGCCTTCCCTCAGCCTCGCTTGAAGAAGCTCTTTCGCAAATTTGACCATTGCGCCATTTACCTGCTCATTGCGGGCACCTACACCCCCTTCCTGCTGGTGAATCTGCGGGGCCCCTGGGGCTGGAGCCTCTTTGCCGTCATATGGACGGTGGCGGCCATGGGATGCCTGTTCAAGTTTTTCTTTCTCGACCACGGTGCCCATCTGAAATGGTGGGACAGGGTTTCAACAGCGCTCTATGTCGCCATGGGCTGGATCATTGTCATTGCCCTGAAGCCGACCCTGGAATTGGTGCCCCACCCCGCCCTGCTGCTCATGGCTCTCGGTGGTCTTGCCTACACGGGCGGTACCATCTTTTACCTGTGGCAGCGCCTCCCCTACAACCACGCTATCTGGCACCTCTTTGTATTGGCAGGCAGCACCTTTCACTTCTTCGCCGTGTTCTTCTTCGTGGTGCCCGCCGCAACGGTTTAGGATTACGTAGCCAGCCCGTTCGCGATGGACAGGGTCACCCTTGAACCAACGCCTACCCGCCTCGCACAATATGAATTAGAGAACCAGTCGTGCCG
>CAXBPH010000204.1:0-12757 GCA_963977445.1 uncultured bacterium
ATCTCTTTCGCTTCGTTTCCCCACGCCCCGCGACACGATAATGTTTCTTGATAGTACCTGATTGAGGGGGATCGACGCTATTTCGTTCCCCGGTCGGAAAGGGGTATACTCTTGCGTAGAACAAGCGCCCGCCCGGCGCGCCCCGCTGCCTGAATCCTCACCCTGCACAAATTAAAAATCCATTGTTGGAGTTGCCGTTAGATGAGTACCCCTGAAAAACTGGATGTCCCTGTTGTTGTTGTTTCCGGATTGCCCCGTTCCGGCACCTCCATGATGATGAAAATGCTGGATGCCGGCGGTATCCCCGTGTTAACCGACAAGATTCGTACCGCCGATGAAGACAACCCCAAGGGCTACTACGAGTTTGAGCGGGTCAAGCAGATCGCGACCGACCAGGCATGGCTCCCCGAGGCCCGGGGCAAGGTCGTGAAAATCATTTCCTTCCTGCTCCTGAAGGCCCCCCCCACCTACCGCTACAAGGTGATATTCATGCGCCGGGCGCTGCCGGAAGTGCTCGCCTCCCAGCAGCAAATGCTGCTACGTCGGGGCGACACCTCCCCACAAGATGATGTACGCATGGCCGAACTCTACGAGAAGCATTTGACCATGGCCCATGCCTGGCTGGAGAAGCAGCCCAACGTCGAGGTGCTGTATGTCGACCACCGGCAGGCGGTGGAATCCCCCCTGGAAACCGCACAACGTGTGGCAGCCTTTCTCGGCGGGGACATGGATCCCACCGTGATGGCCGCCGAAGTCGACGCCAAACTCCACCGTCAGAAAACCTAGGAGGGACGGTCAGGGCGTCGAGTCTGCCCGCTCCTTCACGGCAACCCGCATGACGGTCACTTTGGCCCGATGGTGGTGCCCCTCCTTGCAGCAGCCCCGAGACTTTTCGTGCCCGCAATGGCAGCGAATTTGCGCGAGACAGTCCATCGTTGCGTCATCATGATAATAGACCGTCGCCATGGGAAACTTACTGCACAGCTCCTCCATGACATGACCGACCTCGCGGGTCGAACAAATCCGACTCTCCAGCTTCCCCCGTGCGTAGAGGGTAACCTCCAACTCGCCATCCGGCAAGTCACTGTGCAGCCCGCTGGCAATGTAGGCGGCACCTTTCCATGATTCGCGAAACTTTTCGTGCATAACAAGTACACCTCATGCGTTTCGCCCATTCTCCCAAAGCCCAAGTAAACCTCTACCTATTCTATGCCTAAATTGCTATTTTAGGTTCAAAAAAATGGCCCATTGGACGGGAAACATTGCGATTGTCGCACCTTGGAACACATTCGACGCGTGCAGCCCGGTAATTACTTGACGAATACGAGGAATAGGGAGAGGAATGGCCTGCGGAACTTGCACCACTCGACCCCGCTGCGCTATAGTTCAGCCGCTTTGACGCACCAATTCAGTTAGACCTTTTTCCGCACACGACGACACCAACACCCCCAACAACGTCGTGGCGACACCCTACTCGGGCGAGTGGTGAAATCGGCAGACACGACGGACTTAAAATCCGTTTCCAGCAATGGAGTGCGGGTTCGATTCCCGCCTCGCCCACCATAGTAAATAAAGGCGATCCTCGATACACGGGGATCGCCTTTTTTGTTCGCCTGGATTGATGAAGCACGCATGAAGCACGGGGGCGCGTCCACCGATGTTGTCGGTTCTGGGGTCCTGCTGGTACTATCTGAGCTGGCATTCTGGACAACAACCTTCGGGGGGACATTTTGTGTTACTGCTTTCGCTTAAAGGGTTTCGGCGTCGTCTGAGTCTTGCCCAACATGTACTGCGTCATTGCACACCGGCCCCTCGGGTGGTCAGCGGGGTTGCTTCATGAGTACACACGGTAAGACGGTACGTATTTATCTCGCCGATGGCTCGCCTACGGGCATCCGTCACGCCGAGGTGGTCAACTGGACCGGGCAGGCCATTGTGTGTCCACGCGCACGCATTGGAGAGTTGTCGAATTGGGCGGAATCGCAGCGTCCGGGGATCTACATCCTCTTTGGGGAAGACCCGGAGAATTCGCGTCCCTTGGCCTACATCGGTGAGGCGGAGAATGTGTTTGTCCGCCTGAAGCAGCACGCTAAGGGTGAGAAAGATTTCTGGGATCAGGCCGTCTTTTTTACGAGCAAGGACGACAATCTCACCAAGGGGCATGTCAAATACCTTGAGGCTCGTGTGGTAACCCTCGCCACCGAGGCCAATCGATTTGCATTGGCGAACGGAGCTGCACCGACACAGTCAACATTGCCCCGCCCTGACCGAGACGCTATGGAAGAGTTTCTGGAGCCTGCACGCATCCTCTTGGGCGCCCTCGGATTCACCTTGTTAGAGCCTGTTCGACGCAAGAAAGTTGATGAAACGAGCAACGATAGCGACGGACCGCTGTCCCATGTCACCCTTTACCTGAACAAGCCGAAGTACGGTGTTGAAGCCGAGGGAATCTGGACGGACCAAGGTTTTGTCGTGTCAAAGGGCTCCATTGGTGCCCACAAACTCAACGGACAGCTCAGCTCAGGCTGGATCAAGCGGCGCGAAGAATTGATAGCTGAGGGATCGATAGAAGTTTTGGGAGAGCAAATTCGATTTACCAAGGATGTACTCTTCAACAGTCCTACCGCCGCTTCATGCACGGTGTCAGGCGGTGGAAGAAATGGCCGCATGTCATGGAAAGATCAACATGGTACGCCGCTGCGCGACTTGGAGAATGCTTTCTTAGGCAATGATTCCCCCGAAGACGAAGGAACCAACTAACCTATGTCCCATTTGCTCCTGGCAGAACTCCAATATCATTTCTGGCGAGCGGCGTATTTTCTCCGTGGTCCCGCCGACCGCAACGTGGTGTCTCCATGAGTGGTCACGGAAAAGTTGTTCGTATCCTACTGGCCGATGGTTCACCGGCGGGCATCCGGCACGCAGAAATTGGAAACTGGACGGGACAAGCGATTGTTTGTCCACGCAGTCGCATTGGGGAACTGTCGGAATGGCCTGAGTCGCAGCGCCCAGGGCTCTACGTGCTCCATGGGGAAGATCCGGAGAGTTACCGACCGATGGCCTACATCGGTGAGGCGGAAAATGTGTTGGTGCGCCTGAAGCAGCATGTAAAGGAGAAGGACTTCTGGGACCAGGTCGTTTTTTTCACCAGCAAGGACGACAATCTCACCAAGGTTCACGTAAAATATTTGGAGTCGCGGGTGGTAGAACTCGCTAGCGTCGCAGAGCGCATTCGACTGGAAAATGGCAACATTCCGGTCCGCCCCATGCTTCCTCGGACAGATTTGGCGGCCACAGAAGAATTCATCGAGCTAGCACGAATTCTGCTGGGTGCCCTGGGTTTTCATTTTCTGGAAGCACTCCCGAGCCGAACGGAAGGCGAAGTGTCAATGGGACTCAATGGACCGCTGTCACACATCACCTTGTACTTCAACATTCCCAAGCACGGTGTCAAAGCCGAGGGCATATGGACGGATGAGGGATTCATCGTCGCTGAAGGCGCAATTGGCTTGAAAGAGATTAAGGGTATCCTCAGTCCAGGTTGGGTTAAGAGGCGCATGGACCTGATTCAAGAGGGCACATTCGTTGAATCGGGCGAACACAGACGGTTGACCAAGGACGTACTCTTTAGTAGTCCGTCTGCCGCCACTGATATTATCAGTGGTCTTGGGAGAAATGGCCGAATAAGTTGGAAAGACAAGAACGGCACCACGTTGGCCGAGCTGGAAGAAGCCCTATTGAATACCACCGACAACGAAGGACATGTATAACCCATGCCCCAACTGACCCTACCCGAACTTGAACGCCATCTGTGGAAGGCCGCTGACCTGCTCCGTGACCCCGCCAACCGTATCGTGGTGTCTCCATGAGTGGTCACGGCAAGACGGTACGTATTTATCTCGCAGACGGCTCTCCCACCGGTATTCGGCATGTCGAGGTGGACAACTGGACCGGGCAGGCGATTGTCTGCCCCCGCGCACGGATTGGAGAGCTTTCGAGGTGGACCGAGTCCCAACGGCCTGGGCTCTACATGCTTCTGGGGGAAGACCCTGAGTTTTCCCGCCCCATGGTCTATATCGGCGAAGCCGAGAATGTGCTCACGCGCTTGAAGCAACATGTAGCCAAGAAGGAGTTCTGGGACCAAGTGATTTTCTTCACCAGCAAGGACGACAACCTCACCAAGGCTCACGTCAAATACCTGGAATCGCGAACCGTGGAACTGGCTACCAAATCCATGCGCCGGGCACTGGACAATGGAACCGCTCCTCCGCCGTCAGCCCTCCCGCGTCCCGACCAAAACGCCATGGAGGTGTTTTTGAATACGGTCCGCATGCTCCTCGAAACACTCGGCGTATCCCTGCTGGAGCCCATCTCCCACAGGCAGCCCGATGCTACGACTGGTCCAGCTCCTGACAACGCTCACGATAACGGAAAAGGCCCTCTTTCCAACATACCGCTATATTATCGACTCCCTCGTTTTGGTGTCGAAGCGACGGGTTACGTAACCGACGAGGGTTTCGTAGTAGCCGAA
Organism: uncultured bacterium; assembly: GCA_963977445.1. Lineage (GTDB taxonomy): Bacteria > Hydrogenedentota > Hydrogenedentia > Hydrogenedentales > JAEUWI01 > JAEUWI01. Next base: position 4,532 of record CAXBPH010000204.1, read on the forward strand.
GGTTCCATCGGCTCAAAAAAAGTCTGGCCATCGTTGAGTCCTAGCCACGAACAACTTCGTAACGACTTGCTCACGCGCGGCGATATCGAGGAATCTAGTAAGCACATTCGCTTCCCCCGCGATGTACTGTTTACCACGCCCTCTATCGCATGCAGAGTGATCTCTGGCGCCGGTGCAGGCGGTCGCACCAGTTGGAAAAATCAGCGCGGCACGACGCTACGTGACCTGGAAAACGAACTCGCAGGCGTTACGTCCGAAGCCGACACACCGGAAGAAAATGGGGACGACTAGACTTGCCACACTTATGGCGGATGTTTCCTGAGGCGAAGGCAACGTTGAAGCTGTGGAAGGTCGACCATTGAGTAGTGCAGTCGTACGGGGCATATCGGAAGTGCTTACGGTGCTGGTCCAACACGAAAAACTCTATGCGTCAGCACAGCGCCCGGGCTTGTATTTCTTTCGGCCCGAAGGGTCAACGCAGCGTAGCCCAGGGCAACGCCCTGGGAAAATAAGGTAACGTATTTTATCGCCCTGAAGGGGCAACGCAGTTCCTCTTTCTCACTTACTGCACTGCACTTTCAGGGCGGGCTGACTGCCCCGGGATAAAGGCACGTTGTTTTTACGTCTTCGACGTAATGCCGGCGGGCCGCCGGCGCTCCCAATTTCCAATTTTGGAAGCTGGCAACCGCAAGCCTTGGAAATTGTCCGAGATGAATCAGGGCTTATCTGCGTGATGCAACTCTCACCCATAAAGCCGTTCGTTTTACTCACGTCTGTATAGGTGGCACCCAAAACGTTTCTTGAAATGACCGAAGAATGCGAGGCCAATAAAAAATTCTGGAGATGCCAAAATCAGGCGCTGTCGAATGCCTATGGATGCATTACGCACCCCGTTCCTACGATACTTCATCATTTCGGCTGGCTGAGCGCACTGACCGTATATACCACCAGCCCAATCCCAGTGACAGGGCACAGAGAACATGCCAGAAGGCGTGGCCCTGGTACCAGGCATCGGGTCCGCTGAATTGCCCGGCCACGTCGCGTTGACGGCAGATTACCCCGGCGACGAGGGCGAGGAAAGAGGCTACCAGCCAGCCGATTCGGGCATGGGGTCGGAAGTACAGGCGGTCCAATGCGTAGAAGAGGACGAGGACGAGTATGTGCAGGGGCAGGACCCGCCCGGAGGACATGGACCATTTGTATACGTAGAAGTAGATGGCCGCCACGCACACGGCCGCAATAAGCAGCAAGGTCAGGAAGGCCTCGGTGCGCAGTGCATGTAGATTGAAGGCCTTCAACCCGTTTCGGTGGAGCAGCATGGTCATGAGGGCCAGCATGGGGGGATACATGGATGCCACGTCGAGTTGTTGTCCCCAGCGCGTGAGGGAGGCGTGGAAAATGCCGCTGCCGATTCCCAGATAGCAGCAGGCAACGCCGAAGAGGAGGGTCAGGGCCGGGGGCGTGTTGCCTACGTGGGCCGAGAGCCAGGCGAAGCCCTTGCGGCGGTCCCGTTCGCCCAGGGCCAGGGCATACAACCCCACGAGCACAAAGGCGAGATTGGACCAGGTATTCGCACGGGTCCGGAAGATACTTTCGATGTAAACGGTCTCGCTGTAGTGGGCTTTTCGTAATTCCCCACTTTCGCGCAGGTGCTCCCATACATTCACATCGGCGTAAAAATAGAAGGCCGCCGCCAGCAGGAAAATCAGCAGCAGGAAGGCACCCAGTACACGCAGGTGAAGGGCGATGGTGGTCCGCCGACCGCAATCTCCTTGGGACGTGCTTTCCACTTAGTTCTCCACCGCAAGGAAGGATTGGTACATGCCGTCGAAGTCGGGTTCCTTATCCGCTGCGACGTCGAATACGTAGAGCCCAAAGCGCACGGGGAGGACACGGCCCTTTTCCACGGGCGTGCTGTCTGGCGCTACGGCGTCATCCTTGGGCCCGGTCATGGCTTTCTTGCCGAAGGGGTTGGCCACGATGAGTCCATAGTCCCGGGAATGAAACCAGGCGGGACGGAAGTTCTTGGGCGATGCCATGACGTTGATACCAACCCAACGATCATCGAGCTTTCCGAAACCGGCACACCAATCGGCGTTTTTGCCCCAGGTACCTGCTTCCTGTTTGCCGCCCGCACTGTTGCGGATCAGGCCACCACCGTGACGCACGCTGAGGGGCGTGGCCACCCGTACGCCGAAGCCCATTTCTTCCTGGTCCCCAAAGGCAAAGGGGCCCTCCGGGGAACGAAAGATACTGGTGGCGACCATGAGATAGCCATTTTCCTCGGCTTTGATGCTATAGAGGCACTGCTCTTCACACACAACCGTCGCAGGCTCGGTGGGCGCTTCGTAGGCATTCTGCACCGTGAACATGAGGGTTCCATCGACCAACACGGGCTCCATGGCAAATCGAATATGGCGAACCCGGGCGTTGTTGCGCCAGAAGTCCGCTCCATTGATATCGCCAAAGGCCAGCCAGGCACCGGGGTGGAAATCGGGGTGGTCTACGTTGTCTTTGTCGATGACCGGATCGGTGGGATGATTGCGGGATACGGGGACGCCATCGGGCGTCATGAGTCCTTCGAAATAGGGGCGGGGCAACGTCGCATCTTCCCAGACATAGGTGACGATGGGTTGGGTGCCCATACGTATTTCCAGACTGCTCTCCCCTTTTTCAAAGCTGATTGCCGGGGCAGCAGCAACCGCTCCCATGGGAATGGCAAGCGCTACCGACAGGGCCACTGCCACACGGGTTGCCCATAATTTTCGTGCCATCGTCGTACTCCCTTTCCTGCCACCCTGCGGGCGGTCGTCTATTTAGTTGCGACCAATGCCAAATTGCGTATCGATCCAGGTGTAGGCCAAGTCCCGGCCTTCCTTTGGAAATCGATGCTTACCGGGAACGAGTTCCCCGTGAAATTTGTCTGCTGCACCATAGAGGCCATACACGTTCGTGAGCTGGGTGTAAATATCGGCCAGGTTGTCGGTATTCGGAAAAATATCGTCTTCCAGGGTCGCCCAATTGAAATAGGGACGTGGTGCGATGGCGGCGATGATCTCGTGCCAGTCCAGGGGGGCTTCCTTGATGTCTTCGACGTAAAACCCGAGTCGGGGCATGAGGGCAGTGAGATTGCTCCAACGATCAGGACGATTATCGGTCCGGAGAGTGTTGAAACCACAACTGGCCACGGCAAAGTTTATTCTGGGCTCGAAAATTGTCCCCATGATTGAGCCATAGGCCCCGTGGGAGTGGCCAATGACACCAATCGCCTTGGCGTCCACCTCCGGACGGGTTTCAAGGTAGTCGACAATGCAGGCTAGGTCATAGCTCATCTTTCCGAAGAAGGACCACTGGGGATGGCGCGCATAAAAGGCGAGGGCATCGTGGTAGGGCTGGGTACCTTCGGGAATTCGTTCTCCAAAACCAATTACGTCGGGCACGATGCAGATGTATCCCCGTTTGGCCAGTTCGTCGGCAAAGGCCATATCGGGATTGCCCACCATACCGCAGGCTTCCTGCTTGCCCGGTGCCTGGGTCTGGTGCAACACGATCATGGCGGGCGTGGGGCCGGCTGCGGGGTGCCCTGACTGGTGAACGGGCTCCTTGGGCAGCAAGAGATAGGCAGGAATCGGGTCCCCCGCCTCCCCGGGCACACGCAGGTGAATCCGGGTGTATTCGGGCAGTTTTTCCTCACCCAATATCTCGACCGCCCCCGTGTCCCGCACGATATCGGTCGGTGTACCCAGAATGGTCGAGAGGGTCTGCTTGATGCCGTCCCGCTTCGCTTCCCACGCGGCCACCGTGGTGATGGGGCCCTCGGCACCATCGAGTAAGGGCAGCAACGCGGGGTTACCTGCCTGTCGCGTCGAAAGTTCAGGAGCTTGCACGCCCGTGCTCTCCTGCCAGGCCTCCCAGGTAAAACCCGGCCAGGCCCAGGCCGTTGAGCCGGAAATCCCAATTAGGAATGCGCTTATCACGCGCGTGACGGTGAACTGCATGGTGTGATTCCTCCGGTGCATGGTTTGCGCATCGCTCCCGCGTCGGATAGTATAGGCCCTTCGCAAACGCAGTATAGTTAAAAGGAAAATAGCATGGTAGCACAAGACAGTCCTCCCCTTGGCATCGGTATTGTAGGGGCCGGATTCATGGGACAGACCTACGCCCGAACCATCGTTACCCAGACTACGGGCGCCACGCTAAAAGCGGTGGCCGTCGGCAGTCGTGCCGGGGAATTGGCCAAGGAGTACGGTATCGATTGTGAGGATAGCCTGGAAGCCCTCCTGGCCCGGGACGATATCGACCTCGTCTGTATCGCCACCCCCCACGCCCTCCACGGCCCCCAGGGATTGGCTGCGGCGAAGGCGGGAAAGCACCTTCTCATTGATAAGCCCATGGCCTGTAGCGCGGCGGAATGCGACGCCATCCTCGCGGCCTGCACCGCCAGCAATCTTCGGTGTGACATTACCTATACCCAGCGCGACCGGGTCTGCAACACGGAAATGAAACGTATCATTGATAGTGGCACCCTCGGCAAGGTGCGGCACATCCACAACGTGCAAGTGGTACCCGATGGCATGAAGAGTACCCCCGCCTGGCAGTTGGAAAAAGAAAACGTCGGCATACTCATGGGGCACGGCATCCACAACATCGACCAGGTCCGGTGGCTGACCGGCCTCGAGGTCACCCAGGTTTTCGGCAAGGTCCGCGCCTTTGATGATGCCTACGCAGTAGACAGCACGGCCGACCTGATTCTCACCCTGGAAGACGGCACGGTCTGCACGATTTTCTGCTCCTTTGAAGTGCCGGCCCCGGGGATTCCGCGAACGGGTGGTGCAACACAGGTTACGCTGGAAAAGGGCCTCATCGACGCCGACTGGTATGGCGAACTGCGGGTGGCCGAGGCCGGCGCGGATTGGCAGGTCGTGGCCCAACAGGAAAAAATCGATTGGGCCGGCAAAGGCTTTCTCGATCCTGTGCGCCTTTCGACCTACGCCAAGGCCCTGCAGCGCCTGATTGATGGCGTTCATCGGGGAGATATGCAGGGCACCGGATGGGATGGGCGCCAGGCCGTCGCTATCGCCGAAGCCGCCTATGCGTCCAGCCGAAGTGGCACCGAGATTACGCTGTAAACCTGGGAAAATCGGTGGCTGGCCCAATCGTAAAAAGACGCCGAGGCCGGTGAATAGAACCGGCCGTCGCGGTGTATACTTGGCAGTACGACGGGAATAGCAGTTCCCCTGGGAACATGCTACACTGGACGAACCTACACATAGCCCCACCGATTAACGGTACCTTGCAGGAGGATTGAGACGAATGATGCGCGCAATTGGACGATGGTTTAAATCCATTGGATATTTCTTTTCTGGCAATATTGATGCGAACCGCCGTAATTTGGACACCAATCCCCATGTTATGGCGGCCCGCTATGACGATATCGTTCGTGATAAGACCGGCCGATTCCATCAATATAAGCAGGCCGTGGCCGCCTTGATCGCCCAACAGGAGGGCAAGATTCATACGGCGAAGACCCTCACCGAAGAAACACGCAAGTTGGAGACCCTCAAAGCAGGTGCTCTGGCCAAGGCCAAGAAGAAGGTGGAAGAATTAAAGGGACAGGGCGTAGCCCAGGACCAGATTCGCAATAACGACGACTACATGAAGTGTCTGTCGGCCTACAACGATTTCACCTCTACGCTGACCGAGAAGAACCAGCGCATTGAAGAGCTCGAAAAGGATATCGACGACTACGGTGCCCGCATCAATGAGCACAAGCTTCAGATGCAGGGACTCATGCGTGAGATCGACGAAATACGTGAAGAGTCGAAGGACGCCGTTGCCGATGTGATTTCCGCAAAAGAAGAAAAAGAAATCTCTGACGCGTTGGCGGGACTTTCCCAGGATGGCAGCGATGCCGACCTCCAGGAATTGCGCAAACTCCGCACCGAGGTGAAGGCGGAAGCCCGTATCTCGAAAGAATTGAGCGGCACGAAAGAATTGGCCCTCGAACAAGAATTCCTGGCCTATGCCCAGCAATCGGAGCATAGCGATGAATTCGATGCCCTCATCGGTCTGGCAGAGTCCGCCGAAACGAGTGCCCCGGCAGCCGAAACCACCGAAGCGGAGCGCCTGCCCGGACTTCCCGAATAGCGTGATGGAGTCAGCATCTTCCTTGGAATCACCCCACTATCCCTTCCTGCGTAAGGCGGGGCGCATCCTCAATTCGGGTCAATCCCGTACCCTCACGCTGACTGGAAATATTTACGACCTTTTTTGTCGGAAGAATGATGGGGCGGGGGAATATGTTCCGCTTATCGATTTCCTACTGGCCCACTGGTCTATCCCCAACCACATTGTTATCGTCTACGAGCTGAATGGACCCATTCGTTTTGTAAACGAAGGCGATCAGGCGCTTCTCCGCGATGCATGGCTGCGTTGGCGCACCGGGTTGAACCCCGACGACCTCGCCATAAAACGCATGCTGTCCCGTGGGAAAATCGACGCGGAAACCGCGTTGCACCAGAAGGACTTTGACCAGCAACTCCACCAGGCGATTGGTCAACCCACCGTCGCGCTGGAGCTACTGCGCCAGTTTTGCCTCTGTTCGCGCAGCGCGATAAACGGCGTGCCCCTATTGTCCCAGAATCTCATTGTCCTCGTCGAGGGGGCAGATTTGATCCTGCCCGAGGGCGAAGTCACCCGCCTCTCTGATCGGGACCGTCATCGCCTCCATATTTGCTACGACTGGTTTTCCGACCCCGGCTTCGTCAACGGCAATGACTCGGTCATCCTCATCGCCGAATCCCGCAGTCAACTCAACCAGCGGGTCGGGCGACTCCCCCACCTTCTCGATGTCGCCATCCCGGCTCCCGACGAGTCGGTGCGGGCCCACTTCATTGCCACCTATCGTGCGTCCCTGGGCGACGGCCCCTCCCTCAATCTATGGGGAACCGATGCCGACCTCGCACGGGCCACGGCCGGCCTGTCCATCCATGCCCTCATGCAACTCCTGAAGGGGGCAATCCACGATGGGACCCCCCTCCGCCAGGAGCGCGTCGTAGAAAAGGTCGCCGACTACATTGCCAGTCAGTTGGGCGAAGACATGGTGGAGTTCAAACGCCCGGCCCACACCCTGGACGATGTGGTGGGCTTTGCTCGTCTTAAAGAGTTTTTGCGTGAAGAGTTTATGCCCCGGGTGTCTGCCGAAGGGGACGATGCCCTGCCCGGTGCCGCCGTGGGTGGGGCGATCGGCAGCGGGAAGACCTTCATTTTCGAAGCGGTCGCTGCGGAACTCGATATGGTCGTCCTGGTGCTGAAAAACATTCGCAGCCAGTGGTACGGTCAGACCGACGTGCTTTTTGAGCGCCTCCGCCGCGTGTTGGAAGCCCTGAACAAGGTGCTCATCTTCGTCGATGAGGCCGATACCCAGTTTGGCGGTGTCGGCGCCGAGGAACATGCTACCGAACGACGCCTCACGGGAAAAATCCAGGCCATGATGTCGGACCCACGTCTCCGGGGTCAGGTCACCTGGCTGCTCATGACCGCACGCATCCATCTGCTCTCGCCGGACATTCGACGTCCGGGACGGGTAGGGGATCTCATCATTCCCGTGCTCGACCCGGAAGGCGACGACCGAAAGGCCTTTATTCATTGGATGGTGAAACCCGTCCTGGGCGACACGATTGACGAAGCCACCATTGCAGCCCTCACGCTGGCAACGAAGGGCTTTGCTGCGGCCAACTTCGCGGCCATGCGCTCCGAACTGAAAGCCCGCCATCGCCTCGTCGGCCACCTGAGCCTCGAAGGTGCCCTGGAAGCCATCCACGATCATCTTCCGCCGCCCATTGAAGATACGCGACGCTATCAGACCTTGCAGGCCCTGGTGAATTGTACCCGACGCAGCCTGCTGCCCGATCCCGGCGCGACCGACGAGGAACGAGCCGCCTGGGGCGATGAAATTCGTGCACTTGAGGCACGGGGAATTCGGTAACACGTAGCTGCACCCCGAACACAGATTCTCTCGATAACTGGCCCCCACCAACAAGTTGTGCTACCGAAAAGCTGCCCTGCATTCTGCAGACCTTCACAGGGCAATCGCATTAAAATGGTTCAGGGGGAATTAATGGGTGCCAAGAGAGACTCGCTCCGCCAAAACAAACTGAACCCACCAATCGAGCCGCGCGATCCGGTATTTCCGGTCGAAGATGCGCCGTAGGAGGATTCGTGCGC
>CAXBPH010000205.1:0-12665 GCA_963977445.1 uncultured bacterium
TGTCGGGCAAGTATGCCCAACCCCCTGTTGGGCCCCATGGGTAGGTTGCAGACATTAAACAGGGTCGGGCAATCACAATTTCACGACACCGCCTTTGTAAGGCTCCACCACACGCACCATGCCCGCGCCTTTCAACCACAGGCCCATCCTGTCGGGGGCATAAGCCAACAGGGGGATAGGCATTCCTGCACACCTCCGGCGCGTCTCTGACCTGTCACAAAGCAAACGACGGACACGAAGTAAACGCCAAGTCACTTTCCGCCGACCACCGGTCGAACATAGATTTCAGGGAGAACACCCGCGCCACAAGAGACCATTAAAAACCCACCACAGCGCTCCCCCCCCGTGTGCCTCGACTACGATCGCGCCCTTTATGTCGGGCAAGTATGCCCAACCCCCTGTTGGGCCCCATGGGTAGGTTGCAGACATTAAACAGGGTCGGGCAATCACAATTTCACGACACCGCCTTTGTAAGGCTCCACCACACGCACCATGCCCGCGCCTTTCAACCACAGGCCCATCCTGTCGGGGGCATAAGCCAACAGGGGGATAGGCATTCCTGCACACCTCCGGCGCGTCTCTGACCTGTCACAAAGCAAACGACGGACTGGGCATAACCGAAAAGTCTTTTAAAGCGCCACGGCTCAAACTGCGGTCGCCGCGCACCGGTGTCGACGCAGATACAACGATGATGCCTACTACTTGGTTATGTTTCATAAGTTCTGCAAAAAAGGACATAATGTTTCTGGTGAACAAAAATCAGGGCGACAGGCCCAAGGAAGGATTTTACCTCATGAGCAAAGATTCTATCGTCGCCCAGGTGGATGCCCTGATCGCAAGTGGCGGCACGGTTCAGTCCTGCCTGGCACTGATTGTTGGGCATTTCGACGCGCAGACGGGGACGATTCACCGTCTCGACGACACGGACGGACGGCTGAAACTCATCGCCCATATTGGCATACCGGAAGTCATCATGGACAAAGTCACCGATATCCCCGTGGGCAAAGGCATTGCCGGGGCTGCGGCTTCGGAACGACGGCCGATCACGATTTGCAACATTAAGACCGACACCTCGGGCGTGGTTGGGGCGAAAGCACCCCTCACCGGCATGGAAGGTGCCATTGCCGTACCCATGATTCAGGAGGAGCACCTCCATGGTACGCTTGGCGTGGGCAAACGCACGGAATATACCTGGAGTGAATCCGAAACCAGCCAGCTCGAAGAAGTGGCTACCCTTTTATGTGCACGCGTGTGAATGATGGCCAATAGGCCCGCAAAATCCGGGACGCCATGCGCTGCGTATTCAGCGCCGGTATCACCACCACCGACCCCCGCGCCCCCGAAGGCAAACGCACCATCATCATGACCAGCGAGGTTTTGCGTAGCGGTGTGTGCCTTGCTTTTGGCCAAACTCGTCCCCGGGGTATTGAGCCTCGAATGGTTTTGGTATGCCATCGTGGGCGGTGTGTCGTACGTATATCTGATGGCATTTATGTTCAAACGCTAAGTGAAAGCTGGTTTGCACTAGACAAAGGGCAACGATAGGTGAAACGGTTACAAAACGAAGGAGATTACAATGAGTTTAATTACATGGGCAGATTCGAGAATCAAGACATTCACAATCTTCGACTTCGGAATACTTAAGATTTGTCTCTTTGCATTCGCGTTGCTGATTGCAAAGATTTGGCCAACGGTACTGACCCTGGACTGGTACTGGTACGGAATAATTTTTGGGCTCTCTTACGCGTGGCTGGTATCGCGGATACTCACGAAACGCCGCGCCTGAGAAGTACCCGGAAGCTACGGAATCGAAGAGCTCCTAACGAAAGTATACGGTTGATTAGATAGAGGGTCGCACCTTCGCAGGTATTCCTTTGAGGTCGCTCAGAGGAACTGTCTGGAGAATTTGGCCCCCTTGGGCCTTTCTGGTGTCTTTCCCAAACAACAGGACATCCACGGATGTTCACGGGGCCTCCCCCATACACAATCACCAAGCTGACTCAAAGGCGATTGCCCCTTCACCACGTCGCGTATCCGAGTCTGTCCCAAAGGGACTGTTACGCCCCCAGGTTGGACGGAAGCAAGGCCCACAGTCCGGCTGTTCGTAGCCCACTCGAACGAGCGAACAGGTCGACAACGGGCGGGCCTGTCCCGGCGTTGGCGGAGTCTGCGTCGGACAAAATTTCATGTCGCGGCGTAAGGGGCTTGCTGCGCTCCCAAATTTTCATCCCGGCAGCCGACGCGAAATCTTAATCCTCTGGATTGAGGTATACTGAGCCCACGAGAGCGACCCGTGCTGCACCGGATTCCCGCAGCATTGGAGGGCAATACAGGGTACCTTACAGGGCCCGGCACGCGGAGATTTCATGAAGATTTTTACTGCCATGCTTTATTTTTATATGGGCAATCGCACGAGCCAGCGGAATCTGGTGGCGTTGGCGCGGTTTGTCGTGGTGTTGGCCGTGTTGGTGGGCCTGTTTAGTGTCGCCTTTCATGTGCTCATGCTTCGAGAAGGCCAGGAATTCAGCTGGACCACGGGGATTTATTGGACGCTGACGGTCATGTCGACGTTGGGCTTCGGGGATATTACCTTTCACACCGATCTCGGGCGCGCCTTTTCCATTCTGGTGTTAATGACAGGCCTTGTATTTCTGCTCATCCTCCTGCCCTTCACCTTTATTGAGTTTTTCTACCAGCCCTGGATGGAAGCCCAGAAAGCGGCCCGTGTTCCTACCCAGCTTCCGGAAGATATGCAGGGTCACGTATTGCTGACCAACTACGGGCCTATCGAGCGCGTTTTAATCCAGCGACTGGACCAGTATGACTATAGCTACGCGGTGCTGACGTCCGATCCGGAGGCGGCGCAATTGTTGCATGGGGAAGGCGTACAGGTCATCGTGGGGCCTCTGGACAACCCGGAGACCTATGAAAATGCCCGGGCAGGTCAGGCCGCACTTATCGCGACGACCGGTGACGAGATACGCAACACAAGTATTGCGGTCGCCGTTCGGGCCGTATCGGAATCGGTCCCCATTGTCGCACTCGCGCGGCGCTCCTCCGCCGTTGGTGTGCTGAAGGTCGCTGGCTGCACCCGGGTGCTGGAGCTTGGCGAGATGATGGGCCGGGCCCTTGCGCGGCGTGCAAATGGCGGGCCAACCGTTTCCCATGTGGTGGGCAGCTTTGGCGACCTGCAGATTGCGGAAGCCAACGCGGCGGAGACCCCTTTCGTCGGAAAGACACTCGTCGAGAGTGAAATTCGCAATCTCACAAAGATAAACGTGGTAGGCATCTGGGAGCGGGGCACCTTTGAAGTCGCCAGGCCGGACACCCGGGTCGACCACAACGACGTCTTGCTGCTGGCCGGTTCGCAGCAGCAACTGGATAGCTTTGAAAGCCTTTGCGAGCGCACACCACGTAGTGCGGAGTTCGCTATTATCGTTGGGGGAGGCCGTGTGGGCCGTGCGGTGGGCACGCTGCTGGACGAAATGGGGATGAAATGGAAATTGGTCGAATCGGATAGTGCCCGGGTCCGGCACGGGGAGAACTATGTCTACGGGGACGCCACCGAACCCAAAGTATTGCTCGAAGCAGGGCTGGTTGAAGCGTCCACCATCATCATCACAACGCGCGATGACGACGTCAACATTTACCTGGCTATTTTCTGCCGAAAAGCGCGGCCTGACGTCCAGATTATTTGCAGGAGTTCCATCGACCAAAACGTAGCCACGATGCATCGCGTCGGGTGCAATTTTGTTCTGTCTTATTCCTCCATGGGCGCAAACGCGATTTTCAATCTGCTCAAGCGCAGTGACGTGCTGATGGTGGCCGAGGGGCTTGATGTGTTTCGAATGCCCCTCCCAGAATCCCTGGCCGGCCGCACCCTCGCGGAATCCGATATACGGCAGATGACCGGGTGTAACGTCATCGGTTTGGGACGAAACGGCATCTTGAGCATCAACCCCGACCCCACGACGGTCCTCTCCTCGGGGATGGAAATTGTCGTCATCGGGACGGTTGAAGCGGAGAACAAATTCCTGCAGAAGTTTTCCTGACCGAATCGGTCTTGGTGACAATAGTGCAGAGACGTTTCCGCCGTAGCGGGAACACTTCCTGAAGTCTGATGAGGAGACCCCGTCGATTGGCGCGCTCCCCTTCCCACTGCTACAATGCACCGAGGCCATTACTGGCTTTTTTTCATTTGGAAACTCCTGGAAGAGGAATTTATGCGCACCCTCCTATTCTGCTCGCTTACCCTTTGTCTTGCCACCCTGGCCCAAGAGCCACCACAAAGCCCCAAGGAGGCCGACTGGAAATTTGTCGACGTGTTGTCGGCACCCATGACGTGGCACCCCCACTGGACGCGCAGCACGGTCTCCAACGGTGAAGTGAGCCTTCAGGGGGGCGTCGAGATAGACGCGCGTTTTCCCGATGAAGCGGGCACCCTCGAAACGGCCTACGAAGACCTGGGCAATTTCTTTGGGGCCGTTGGCATCCCCACGGACGGCCCTTTCCGGATAATCACGGAACGGGTCCCCACTCTCGGGACCGAAGCATTCACCCTCGTGGTCTCCGAAAATGAATGTCGCATTCAGGCAAACGACACGGAAGGTATACGGCGGGCCATCTACTTCCTCGAAGACGAGCTCCTCCGTGCGGACGGCCCTTTCCTGAGTATCGGAGAGACCCAGCGCTCGCCCTTCATCAAAACGCGCATTTCCCGGTGTTTCTTTGGCCCCATCAAACGTCCGCCCATGAACCGCGATGAACTGCTCGACACGGTGGACTACTACCCCAACGAATACCTCAACCGCCTGGCCCATGACGGGGTGAATGCCCTATGGTTGACCGTTGAATTCAAGGATATTTGTAAGAACTCCCTAATTCCCAACGCAAGTCCCGACCGAGACCGGCGTTTGGAAAAGCTCCGGAAAACCGTAGCGAAATGTCGGCGCTATGGCATCGAAGTTTTCCTCTTCACCATGGAACCCTACTTCATGCCGTCCGGCCATCCCCTCTTGCTGGTATACCCGGAGATTGGCGGGGCTACGCGCGGAAAATCCGACAAGTTGTTTTGCCCCTTTTCCGAAGCGGCCCAGACCTATCTTCAAAGTTCGCTCCATAGCATCTTCTCGGTGGTCCCCGATCTTGGCGGACTCATCAACATCAGTTACGGCGAAGTCCCGACCATCTGCCTCAGCTCGGCCGATGACGACTGGAATATCGATTGTCCCACCTGCACCAACAAAGAACCCTGGGAGATTCATAATGCTTCCGTGTCGGCCATGGAGCGGGGCATGCACGAAGCCGCCCCAGACGCGAAATTCATCTCGTGGCTCTACACCGATCCCCGTCCCGGCCCGGGCTTCCAACCGCTTCTCGATATCGCTCGCAAGGCGCCGCCTGGTGTCATTGTCCAGTACAACTTCGAATCCGGCGGCAGCAAGATGCAACTTGGTAAAGCGCGTCGTGCGAACGATTACTGGCTCTCCTATGTCGGTCCAAGCGACGCCTTCAGGACCATCGCGAACACCTTGCGGGACGAATCCGTCGAATTGTCCGCCAAGACCCAGACTTCAAATTCGCATGAGGTCGCGTCGGTGCCTTTCATCCCCGTTCCGGGCCAGCTTTACGGAAAATACAGCGCCATGCGCGACCTGGGGGTGAACACCGTCATGCAATGCTGGTATTTCGGAAACCTGCCCTCCATGATGAACCGTGCTGCCTCCAGCGCCCTGCCCTTTTCCCCCGAAGGCATAACTGAGGACGAATTCCTTCAAAACCTTGCGCGCCGTGACTGGGCGGCGGAAGATGTGCCAAAAGTTGTGGAGGCATGGCGTCTCTTTGCCACGGCCTACGACAACTATCCCCTGAGCAACGCCTTTCAGTTCTACGGCCCCATGACCGATGGCCTCGTGTGGCCCCTTCACCTCAAGCCCGTCCAACTCCCCCTCGGGCCCACGTGGCGAACGGACTATCCCATTTCCGCCGACCGTATTGGTGAGAGTTTCTCGGAAACCCACACCTATCCCGAAGTGCTCCAACTCTGTGGCGACCTTTCCGACACCTGGAATCGTGGCGTTGCAATCCTCGACGCCCTCCAATCAAAATACGCGGACGAAAAGGACCGCCAGACCGACATTTCCGTGTCCCAGGCCCTGGGCATCCAGTTTCGTTCGGGCTACAACATCCTTCGTTTCTACAATCTCCGGGAACAACTCCTCTACGGCCCCGCCGAAAGGAGAGCAGAGACCCTCCAGGAGTTGCGCACCATCGTAGAGGAGGAAATCAAAAACGACCGCGATATGGCGGCGCTGTGCGAGGGGAACCCCTTCCTCGGCTTTCACTCCGAAGCGGAAGACTACAAATATTTCCCCGCGAAGCTTCAATGGCGCGCCGAACTCCTGGGCACTCTCCTCGACACCGATTTTGCCGAAGCGGAAAGCGCGGTGGCCGCTGGCGAGATGGTTTTCCCGGTAGAGGCGGGCATGGCGGACGAAACACTCACCTACACCTGTCCGCCCGCCCCCGAGTCTTTTGCCACCACCTGGCGCACCGATGCTCCGTGGCAAGCCTTGTCGGCGTATGCTTCCCTCACGCCCGGCGAGCCGACCGTCACCTGGCGGGCAGTGCACGACGCCGACGCGATCTATGTCAACATCCAGTGTGCCCTACAGGAAGACGCGCCCCTCCTGACCGCCGCAGTCCATCTGCAGTCCGCCCACATTTACCCCCGGCGCACCTTCGAGCTCAGCGATAAGGGCACCCCCAACACCCAGCTCAGCTGGCAGGTCGTTAGCGATCAATGGGACGCCGTGACGTCGACTACCAGCGGATTCCGAAATTTCCGATTCCGCATTCCCTTCGATGTATTCAATGAGGAGTTCGATGCCGTCACCTATCCATCGCGCCCCATGCGTATCAACGTACAGATCCAGTCGACGCCCGTGGGAACCCCCACGCTCAACATCCAGACATGGGCTCCCCACTCGGACAACCCACCCCGCTACCGCCTTGGATTCGGTGCGGAAGATCCGGCAGAAATGGGCTGGCTGCGGCTCGCACCCTGACCAGGCAACGACAACGCAGGGAATACAAGCTCCATCAGTTCCGTCTAGAGATTTGCGTCGCCGTATAAATCGGGCTCTCTCATCCACAGGTGATAGATATTCCTGCCGCTTTGAATGGCGGTGGATATCGCGGGTGCGGAGAGGCTGTGTATGGACCCCGGCGCGCCTCCCAAACAACAGGACATCCACGGATGTCATCGTTGTCTTCGCCCTCGCTTATTCACCGCGCCAATTGGCAGGCGCTAACCCTTCACAACGTCGCGTATCCGAGTCTGTCCCAGAGGGACTGTTACGCCCCCATGTCGGACGGATGCAACGTGCACACGCTGTCGCACGAACATCACCTGCGCGAGCGAATAGATCAACAACGGGCGGGCCTGTCCTGTCGTTGGCGAAGTCCACGTCGGGCAGCTTTCAATATCGACGGGTGATGAGCCCAACGGCCCCCAGCAACAAACACCGCCAGCCACCCGCGAGAGAGCAGATCGGGCAGCCGGCGGGCTTGGAGAGAGCTTCGTTGCGGGTAATCCAGCGCTCAGGCCAGAACGCGACGTTCCCAGGGCCCTGTGATAGCCAGTGTCAGGCCGTCGTGTTGAATATTCACAAAGAGGGTCGTGCCGTCGGGCGAAAAGGTGGCCCCGGCAAATTCGGAGTTCCGGGCGGTAGCATTACGGGCGAACTTGTAAATCTGACCTTCCGGCGTGATACCCACGAGAAACTGCTCGCCCGAGCCGTCTTCGCAGACTACCAGATCGCCCCAGGGGCTCACGGTGATGTTGTCCGCATTGTCGAGAAGCCCCGCGCTCTGGGATTCAATCGAAAGCTGTAGATAGGCCGGGGCTACGCGCTCGGCGTCCGTGCCTTCACCTTCACTGGCAAAATAACGCCAAATCTGGCCCTTCTTGATGGGGCCGCCGTTGGTGCAGGCAAAATAAATCGAGCCGTTGCCAAACCACATGCCTTCGCCCCGGGCAAAGCGTGCCGCCCCTGCTTCGAAGCCGGTGAAACGCATGTCGTCGTTGGGCGAAAGAGGGTCGGCCATGTCGATCCACTCAACCGCGATATTCTCACCCACGCGGACGGGCACATCCTGTTCCCAGTTCCGGGCATCGGCACTGGGACGATCCTTGAAACACAGGGCCTGTAGTCGGCCACCCTGCTGCATGTCGCCCTTCACGTTGGGAATGAAGCGATAAAAAAGTCCTTCATGGCGATCTTCGGTGAGATAGACACAGCCACTCTTGGGGTCCACCGCGACGGCCTCATGGTTGAAGCGGCCCATGGCGGTGAGGGGCACGGGCGCGACGAGCCCTTCGGAATTGGCGGGCACTTCAAATACGAAGCCGTGATCTTTCTCGGCCAGGTCGTCGGTCTTCTGCACCGTCTCTTCGCAGCTCAACCAGGAGTTCCACGGGGTGGGACCACCGGCGCAATTGCGGGTCGTCCCCGCGAGACTCATGAACTGACGCTTCACTTCACCCGTGTGGGTATCAAAGTGAACCGTGGTCGTTCCGCCGAGAGCCGGTGTCTTGCCATAACCCCGGTCATAGAGAAAGTCTGTATTCAATTGCGCCAACCGCTCGAGCTTGCTGCCAAAGCCCCCGTCTTGATTCGCACCCGGTGACAGCTCGTGATTTCGGACGAGTATGGTGAGTCCATCCTCTCCAGGAAAGGCGGCCATACCATCGGGCGCACCAGGCACGAGCAGTCCGTCATCCATATGGTCGCCCACCCAGGAAACAACGCGGTAGCTAAAACCTTCGGGAAGATCGAGGATACGGTGCGGGTCACGTCGCAGTGCCCCATAGCCCGCCGGGATTTCGGTTGCCTGCACACCGGCATAGGCAGTCCGCTGGAAAAGGGTTTCCAGTCCCCGAAATCCAAGGGACACCGCCGCTGCCTGTTTGAGAAAGGTGCGGCGGGAATTCGCCATATTCTTTAACATGGATGGGTGTCTCCTCTATATGCCATGTGACTGTCGCAGCCCAAGTTACTAACGTGAGCCCATCGTACGCCCGTCTCGTTTCGGTGCCGTAAGAAGCGTATTGGTTTTTCGTGAGAAGACCGGAAAAACAGGGCTATTTCGTAGTATCCACGATGTCCAACGTGATTTTTCCTGTAGTTTCTCCTTCGTAAGTAGGCATAATACAGGCCCAAGTAGACGCCCCGTTCCCAGGACTACCGCTACCCATGGGGCATACCCTTTTGCCCCAACATCTTTGGAAGTACCCCAATGAATCGCCAACTCATCGCCTATGCTGCGCTCGCTTCTGCCGTGCTCGGCTGGGCCATTTCCCCTATATTCATGCGACTCCTCGCCGACACCTACGACCCCTATACACAGGCTTTCCTGCGCTATGGTTCGGCTGCGGTAATCCTGGTGGTTATTTCCTCCATCTGGTTTCGCGACGGTCTCATTGCGGCTATTCGGCGGCCCAAGGCCACCCTGGGCCTGGCCCTCATCAACACCTGCATGCAAACCACGTGGACCATCTCCCTCTACCACACAACGGCGACCACCGCCCAGCTCATCACCAAGACCCAGGTGGTCATGATTATCGCCATGAGCTTTTTCATCTATCACGAAGAGCGGGCCGTCATCACGAGCAAACGCTACATCTTTGGCACCCTCCTCGGCTTTATTGGCGTGGCGGGCGTGTTGATGGACGACCCGGAAAACTCCATGTTGCCCCAATTAAATCTCGCCGCCGTGCTGCTCCTCTTCACGTCGGTCTGCTGGTCGGTCTATGCGGTCTGGGGTAAACACATCGTGAAAGACCTCCACCCCGTGCCCATGTTTACCGTCGTGGCCGTCTATACCTCCACCGCTTTCGCGGTAAACATGTTCCTCTTTGGCGAACCCGCCACCATACTGACCGCAGGCCCCGGCCCCTTGGGTTTTGCCGCCTTCTCGGCGGTGCTGCCCATTGCCATCGCCCATTGTGCCTATCACTACGCCCAACGACACCTGGGTTCGGCCTTCTGCATCAGCATGATGCTCATCAACCCCGCAATCACCAACGGCCTCGCCCTTATCTTCTGGGCCGACGAATCGATGAACATGATTCAGTGGCTGGGTGCGGCCGTGTTAACCCTGGGTAGCTACTTCGTGATTCAAGCCCAGCGGCGCGCCGCTGCCGCACCACCAGTCAAGCTCCCCCAGCCAACGTAATACAGTTGGGCCGGCACGCGCACTTCCCCAACGGCGTAGGCCCATAGCGTAGATTCGCCGTCTCCTTTCCCCCCGGGGAGACCCACGACCATCAGTCACCCCACAGCCATGCTGACCTGCGTTGGCGCACGCCAAAACTGCCTGGTCCACCTCCACCATACACGTCCCCCACCGACTTCCATCATTCCTTCAAACGCGGAAAGCTATGGGATGTCGACTCCTCAAGCCTCTATCTCAGCCATAAACATGATATATTTGTCTATATTTTATTAGACATTTACTTTACAAAAGTGCTTTTTTGTGGTATCCTTCTTACGTAGTGGTCAATGGAGCCCCGTTGCGCCACATCGGAGGAACTACGAAGATGCAAACTCATCTCTTGTCCCAGGAGCAACGACTACCAGCACCGCTGGCGAAAGTCTTTCCCTTTTTCTCGCGGCCGGAAAACCTCCAACGGCTGACCCCCGAGTTCATGGGCATGAAGGTACTCACGCCCCGCCCCATTCCCATGCATGTTGGCGCCATTGTCGACTACGTAGTGTCCCTGAATGGTCTGCCCATGCGCTGGACTACCTGTATCTCCGAGTACGAACCGCCCCACCGCTTCGTGGATGTCCAACTCAAGGGGCCCTATTCCTTCTGGCACCACACCCACACCTTTGAGGCCGATGGGGACGACACAATAATTCGGGACGAAGTCCGCTATCTTCTACCCTTTGGTCCTGTGGGCCGGGTTGTGGCGAAACTCATGGTACGACGCCAGTTGGACACGATATTCACCTACCGCAAGGCCTATCTCGAAGCAATAACCGACTGGAACACGATCAACGAAACTCAGGAGGGGGCAGCATGATAGATGGCGGACATGAAGAGCGCGTAGCGATTCTGGATCCACAGAGTGGCATTGCTGCCGAGGTGATTGAGCAGCTATTGGCTCGAAAAGTCAGCGTCGCGGTACTCGGTCGTGATCTTGCGGGCTTCGATAGCACACGCATAGCCGCAACCCGTCAGTGCGATTTGACGAACTTTGACAACCTTTCCGAAGCGCTAAACGAGGTTACCGAAGAGCTCGGCGGCTTGACGGGTCTGGTCAATTGCGCGGGCTCCATGCTCTTGAAACCCGCCCATCTGACTTCCCGTGCGGATTTTGATGAGATAGTGGCCTCCAACCTCACCACGGCCTTTGCCATGGTCCGCTGTGCGAAATCGATATTCAAGGGGGACGGAGGCTCCGTTGTGCTCCTCTCCTCCGCGGCAGCAACCCTGGGCATGGGAAACCACGAGATTCTCTCCGCAACCAAAGCCGCCGTGGAGAACTTGGCGCGCGCTGCAGCCGCCACCTATTACAGCAGCGACATCCGCTTCAATGTGGTGGCACCGGGCCTGATAGAAACGGCCCTTTCTCACCAACTGACCCAAATTCCGGCCCCACGCAACATTTCTAACACGCTACACCCCTTGGGAGAATTGGGAATGCCTTCCGATATTGCCCGGGCCATCTGCTGGCTCCTCGACCCCGATCAATCCTGGATAACCGGACAAATTCTCGGGGTAGACGGTGGATTGTATCGGGTACAAACTCGCCCCAGCATGAGTATCGGAGGCACATGATTTCCGATACGGTGCTACTCCTCGCAAACGCGGCAAGCACCCTGGCTCTCTTTGGCCTCATATGGACCATCCAGTTGGTGCACTACCCCACGTTCCTCCACATTGCCCCAGAGAGATTTCTTCAATTCGAGGCCTTTCACCAGCGCCAGATATCATTCGTGGTCTTGCCGCTCATGGTGGTGGAACTTCTCAGCACCCTCTACCTCTTTTTTGTCCCGCCTGCCATTTTACCTGCCTGGTGTGCAACGATCGGTGTTCTACTCCTGGCGATAATCTGGACGTCCACCTTTCTCATTCAGGTCCCCCTCCACAACGTGCTCTCCAAAGGCTACGACGAACTTACAATAACGCGTCTCGTGCGGAGCAATTGGATTCGGACCATTGCCTGGTCTCTTCGTTCTGCGGTCGTACTTTGGGGGCTGTGGTGTGTAATGGCCGCAAAATAAGGCCGTAACCCACGTCGCGGCGCTGCGACTCAAGCTGTGCCGCCACACAAACGCTATCGGGTTCCTGACTTAATTGCTTTCCAGAAAGTCCAATAGCGGCCCGATAAACCGGTCATAGGTTTCGATGTGGGGCAGGTGGCCTACGCCATCGAGCAACACCAGCTTCGCATTGGGGATAGCTTCCGCCGCTTCTTTACCCAGTACCTCATATTGACCCAGGGTGGCCCGCTTCGCATCGTCAACCATGTCCTTACCCAGGGCAGTCGTGTCCCGACCACCGATAATGAGAAGGGTCTCGGCCTGGATATTGGGAAATTCATGTATGACAGGCTGGGTGTAAATCATGTCATAGGTGAGGGCCTGTACCCG
>CAXBPH010000206.1:0-12571 GCA_963977445.1 uncultured bacterium
CCGATTTCCTCATTCAACAGGCCACTCACCGTCAGGGCCTGGTCACGTAACATTTCCGCAGGCAACCGAAGACGGGGCGCACGACCCAGCAGGATATTCTCCGGGTCTTTCTCACGGTGGGCCGCTGTCAACACGGAACTTTGTCGATAGGTAGCACTCATCACAATGCGCTTCTGCATGGCCTTCACATCCCAGCCCGATTCCACAAAGGTCGTTGCCAGCCAGTCGAGCAACTCGGGATGACTGGGCGGTGTACCCTGGGTACCAAAGTCTTCACTGGTCTTCACGATGCCCCGACCGAAAAACTGCTGCCAGTAAAGATTGACCCGCACCCGGGACGTGAGTGGATGTTCGGGACGGAGCAGCCACTGGGCCAGACCGAGGCGATTCCGGGGCAACGACTCATCCATGCCGCCCAATTGCGCGGGCACGTCGGCGGTCAACGGTTGCGTCTCGTCGGGTGCGTCATAGGCACCCCGCTGAAGCAGGTAAGTCGGCCGGGGCGTCTCCATATCCTCCATGACCATGGTCGTGACGATTTCCCGGTCCAGCGCTTCCTGCTCATTCGTCAGCGCCTCCAGGGCGTCACGCTTCGCCACCCATTCGCTGTCGCGTGCCCGAAAACTGTCGCGGAACTTCTTTCGCTGCTCGGGCGTTTGCGCATCACGAGGCGTCGTAAATTCTTCCATCAGTGCCAGGAGGCTCTGGCCCCCGTCATCCACGACCCGAAAATAGAAGCCCGCTTCACCGCCATAATTTACAATCTTGACCAGCAAATCATGTTCGCCCGCCTCCAGAAATACGGAAACCTGATCCTGGTCCGCGCCCACAGTGCGCCCCACATTGTTCTCGTGGCGCAACTCACCGTCTACCCAGACTTTGATGGCGTCATTGCTTCCCAGAGAAAGTTTGAGCGAGGAAGGCGCCGAAGTCGTCACCTTTCGGTAGAGATAATGGGCCAGCTGCTCCTTGCCCGCGAGGGGGATAATCGTGCCGTCTTCCCACTCACTGCGGGCCTCCCAGTGCAGGGACCCATCGGCGAAGGTGGCCGCCAGATCCTGGCCCGACTCCGGCGGCAGCGCCATGTCCAGGAGCGCCCCGTTATCCTTATTTTCCAGGAAGAAGGGACCTACATGATGCCATATCCCCAATTCCGGGCGAGCCCAATGGGCAATTTCCCGGGAGGGCGACTGGGCCAGCGCGAAGCGACCCAAGGTGTGCTGTCCATAGGGCGATTCCTGACGAATGCGCACAATGACCTGGTCGCCCGCCTCAATAGCCGCCGCCTCGTCCAACACAAATATGGCGGTGCGATTCTCTCGTTTCACCTGGGAGCCCGTGGCCCAACCGGTTTCCGAATTGCCGTCGATGGCATTCACCACCCGGTAGTCATCGTCCTCCTGGGCATAATCGGCCAGGGCCGTGGCAATCTTCAGGGGCTCCACATAGTCCGGGGTCCCTGCCGGGCTCCGTTCCACCTCAAATTCCGAAATCACCACGTTGCCGTTGGGACCACGACCGGGACCCCCTTCCGGCAGGGCACTATCCGTAAAGAGATCGAGTTTAAACGCGCCAATGGCTTCGGCTGCTGTAAAGCGGAGCTCGTAAACTTCATGATCGGGATTTTCACCCTCCGCCACATAGACCCCATCATCACCCTGGCGCAAGGTCGCACCATGGCGGGTGCCCAACTCTGTAGTGCCCACGGGGGACCAGGCCTGCACCGCGAAGGTATCCGAGAGGGTTGATTCCCAGGCCGTCTGCAGGGCATCAAGTCGCTCATCGGGTCCGTCGAGAACACCTTCCTTCTCGGCAATCTCCCCGGCGAGGGCAAGCTTCCGGGCCGTCTGCGCCTCGGTGGGCACGGCGATAAAAGGCACATCGTTGCCCCGTTCTTCGCCCTTACCGTTTTCCGGAACCTGATTGAAGAAGGCGTAGAGCTGATAAAATTCTTTTTGCGTGAGGGGGTCAAATTTATGATCGTGACACCGCGCGCACCCCATGGTCAGCCCCATCCAGGTGGTGCTCGTCGTATCCACCCGGTCGACCACATACTCCACCGCATACTCTTCGGGGATGATACCGCCCTCCCCATTGATGCGGTGGTTGCGGTTAAATCCCGTGGCGATTTTTTGTGCCCGCGTCGCGTCGGGCATCAAGTCGCCCGCAAGTTGCTCGATGGTAAATTCATCGAAGGGCATATTCTGATTGAACGCGTTTATGACCCAGTCACGCCAGGGCCACATGGTCCGCTTGGTATCGCGTTGGTACCCGTTGGTGTCGGAATAGCGGGCCGCATCCAGCCACAGAAAGGCCATTCGCTCGCCGTAGTGAGAAGACGACAGCAGACGGTCCACCATATTTTCATAGGCCCCGTCGCTGGTATCCGAGAGGAAGGCATCCACCTCATCGGGCGTTGGGGGGAGTCCCGTCAAATCCAGGGATACCCGGCGGATCAACACCTCCCGGGGGGCCTCTGGGGCGGGTTCAAGACCGGCCGATTCCAGGCGTGCGAGGATGAATTGGTCAATGGGACTCCGGCACCACGGAGCGTTTTGCACTTCAGGAGGTGCCGTCTTTTCCGGGGGGACAAATGCCCAGTGGCCCTGCCAGGGCGCACCCTCGGTAATCCAGGCCTCGATGACCGCGATTTCGCTGTCCTTGAGGCTCAGGTGAGAGTCCGACGGTGGCATCCGTTTGTCTGGGTCGGTTTCGGTAATCCGCTGGTACAAAACGCTGGCCAGGGCGTCACCGGGCGTGACCACGGAACCGGCCCTCGTCGTGCTTTCCAGCAATCCCACGCGCGTATCAAAGCGCAGTCCCTTCTTCCGGGTCTTCTCATCGGGGCCGTGACAGGAGAAGCACTTCTCAGAGATGATCGGTAAAACATCGCGATCATAGGATACGGTGCCGGCCATCGCCGTACTGGGTGCCAGAATTCCCATAATCAAACATGCAGACATCCCCGGAATAAGGAGATACTCAGTCCTATTCAAATACTTCACGTCAACCTGCTCCTGATCGCTACGTCACAACTCGCGTAAAGATCAGTTTACACCTTTCTCCATAGTGCAGCAAGGCGACAAGAGGCCCGATCTATGGGGCTGCCGCCCGCTCCGTTTACTTTTACCGACGGCGTCAACCCGGACTACTCCCGAGTTTCATCGCCGGCCTCTTTGGCGTTGCGCCCCAGAACGGGGACCGTTTCCGATTGCAGCACGTCGTGATGTATTGGAATCGGGTTGTTAATCAATCGGTAACTGTACCCAGAGACCGTGACGTTTTGCGGGTCGCACGGAATATTCCGAAGTCACCATGTGTTTCGGGCGACATTCCAAAACTCGTGGGTGTACCCTTCACCCACAAACTTCCCCCGCGTTGCTCCTCCGCTTGAGGGTGGCACCCCGACGGCCTTCTTGTTAATTCAAGTGGATATGAAGTTGACTTTTAATGCGATTTCCCTGAGGCCCCGCACAGTAAATCTATGCTCAGGAAGTCCAAGGAAGGCCCCCCAATCACACTACGCCTTCACGACCCGGTTCCGCCCGTCTTCTTTGGCCCGATACAGCGCGCCGTCGGCCGCACTGATAATTTCCATCACCGATATCGGATCCTCTCCGCCTACCGTTTTCACGCCAATGCTCACGGTCATACGCAAATTCAGGTCCTCAAAAATCATTTCGTGGGCTTCGATTTTCTCACGTATCGTCTCGGC
Organism: uncultured bacterium; assembly: GCA_963977445.1. Classification (GTDB taxonomy): domain Bacteria; phylum Hydrogenedentota; class Hydrogenedentia; order Hydrogenedentales; family JAEUWI01; genus JAEUWI01. Next base: position 3,716 of record CAXBPH010000206.1, read on the forward strand.
AAGGGCCAGGGCCGCATCCCCATCGGTCTGTGGCAGAAAGAGTGCAAATTCTTCGCCGCCATAGCGCGAAGCGAGGTCAGTCCGACGAACGGCGTTCTTCAGTAGGACGCCCATATCGCGCAGTGCATGATCCCCTGCGGCATGACCGTGGGTGTCATTCAGTTTTTTAAAGAAATCAATATCCAGAAGGCAAAAAGACGCTACGCCCTTGTAGCGCGCCATTCGGTCTAGTTCGCGGGTCATGGATTCCTGCAGGAAACGCCGGTTATAGAGTTTGGTGAGCTCGTCCGTAAACGCCATCTCGTGCATTCGTTCCTGGGATTTACGCAGATCTACCGTCAAGGCCGCCCGTTCCAGGCTCCGTTTCAGGGCGGCACCCAACTTTTCCGATGAAAGCGACGCCTTGGAAATATAGTCGGAGGCCCCTTCCCGCAACACGTCGGCGACGAGGTCTTCACTGCACGACCCGGAAATTACAATGACCGGCACATCGGGATAGTGCTGAACTACGGCATCCATCAAATCTCTGGCCGTACCATCACCCAGGCGAAAGTCACTGAGGATTACATCGATTGGATGGGCAGCCAATACCGCAATAGCTTCTGCCACCGAGCTCGCGGTCTTCACATCATCAATTACAATTTCGTCGGAAATGTTTTCCAGGGATTTGCGGACAATCATTAAACTGGTTCTATCATCGTCCAGACACAAGACCCGATAGGATTGCAGCGTAACACCAACGCCGGCGAGCGGCGCCTCATCTTCCAGTCGCATTTTCTGAATACGACGCATAATCGCCGTAATATCTGCAACCGCCCGGCAACCGCCATCCACGAGCTTCGCTTCTGATGGGCCCAGCCCGTCGCTTGTGGACAGCTTATCCAATGCGAGGCTCAAATAGGAAATGGGTTCGTTGAGGTCTACCAACGAAGAACCCGCCAATTGAATCAGGACTTTCAGGCGCTCATCTTCCAACAACTGGCGACCTTGCTCAGCAATAGTGAGTTCCAGCTTGCGCTTTTCCATCGCACCAACGACCGCGCGCTTGATCGAGTCCCGATCTATCTGGTCTTTCACCAGGTAGTCCGCCGCCCCCCGTTTCATGGCTTCGACGGCCCCTACTTCATTTCCATGGCCCGTCATTACAATAACCGGGGCAAACTGGGAAATCTGTCCGATTAATTCCATCCCACTCAAATCAGGCAAACCCAAATCCAGCAAAATACAGGAAAACAGTTCTTCCCGGGCTTGATTCAGGCCATCACTCCCGGTCTCCGCTTGGGATAAATTATATTCGCGGGCTAAATAGCGTTTCGCCGTTTCACGATCCACCATGTCATCGTCGACGATTAGAATCTTAGGACGTTCATTGGATTCCATGCTGCTTCCTTGCCACCTTTCTTGAAACGATCATTCCTACTAAACTGGAAATTCAACAACACGCCAGAAACTGTCTATCATTGCCAACAGATCGGTAAAGTTACTGCCGACCCGATCTTTGAGCACGTATCCCGCGACACAACTATCATACGCGGCCAACCGATCCTCGTCCAGGTTGGACGTGGTAAGGACGAAAACGATTTCCTGTCGCAACTCCGGGTCATCACGGAGCACTTCCAAAAACTCCAGGCCATTCATTCGCGGCATATTCAAGTCGAGGAGGATCAACCTCGGCTTTCTCACCCCGTCCGGCTTCCGCAACACCTCCAGGCCCTCAATCCCGTTGCGGGCATGCACCACCGGATTGGCTATCTTGTGTTTACGCAGTGCGCGCTCAATCGCTTCTGCATCAATGTTATCATCGTCGATGAGCAATATAGTGACTTCACGACTCATTTTCCGCCCTTTCCCGTCTTGACACCCGAGGCCACCAAAACGTGAAACGTGCTCCGCCACTTTCGCTGTCCTCGACCATTATCTTACCACCTTCGGCATCAATTACCTTGCGCACGATGGCCAGCCCCATGCCCGTGCCCTCTATTTCGTCTCGCGGATTCAATGTTTGAAACATCTCGAAAACCCGCTCCCGACAATCCGCCGGGATGCCTGGGCCGTCATCGGACACGCTAAAGGCGATATACGACTTCTCTTCTTCCGAAGAAATCTCGATCTTACCCTCATCCCGGCCCATATGCTTTACGGCATTAGATACCAGGTTGCGCATCACCAGCTCAAAAGGGACTGGAAAACTCTCGATCATCGGCAAGCTATCGGAGACGACAACGTCAATGTTGACCGGTGGACCGATCAATTCCACCACGTTGTGGGTAATTTCCCGGGTTTCGAAAGAGCCATAGGTACCACGTTTGCGACCCGCCCGCGAGTAGGCAAGCAGATCGTCCAACAGCGCCCGCATACGGATGATGCGCTGCTGCAAGGTTTCCAGATGGCGCTTGGATTCGTCGGGAAGCACATCGTTCGCGTCTTCGTGAATCCAAAGTGCCAGATTTTCAATCGCACGGAGGGGCGCTTTCAAATCGTGAGAGGCCACGTAGGCAAACTGATCCAGTTCGGCATTAACTTCGCGCAATTCTGTACTTGTGTTGTCGGCCCGCTCCCGCTCGTCGTTGGCATCTTCGGCAATATTGAGTGTCGCCAGTTGCATCCGCTCCATTTCCGTGGAGCGCCCTTCATACTCTTCGGCCAGCTTTCGATACATGGCCTCGTTACGCTGGGATTCGGCAATGATCTCCTGTAATTGCTCCGACCTTTCCGCCACCGCAGACTGCATTGATTCGTGAGAACCCGCAAGATCGACCTGCATCTGATAGAGACGCTGCATCACCAGGCCAAATACGCAGCCGTACGCCAGGAATCGCATCCCATGCCAGAGCCACCAGGCCCCGTCCCAGAGTTGGGATTGTTCAAAAATAATGCCCGATACCCCAAACAACAGACAGTGGCTGGCAAACAGTCGTCGGTTACCATTATCCAAGGACACGTTCCATGCAAACGCGATGGCCGCCACCAGGAAGGACACTCCCCCGGTCACATTCAGCAATTGGGCCGTTCCCGAAAACTGACCACCCCGCTGCATGGCAGGAAGACTGTCCGGAAAAACCATCGAGCATATACCCAGCAATAAACAACCGAGGGTAGTTACCAGGGGAACCTTCGCGCTTGAAGCCAGGGGAAGGTGCGCCGGGATCAGGATGCCGAGAAACAGCAAGCCCCCGACAAATTCTGCTGTCGAATGGAGCCAGACAAAAAGGGGACCGGCGTGGAGCGCGGCGTGAAAACCATCAAGGATACCCATGCCCGCCAGCGCCGCAACGACCCACGTATAGGACGGAGGCACGGCCTTGAAGCGATGGAGTATCAGGATAAGACAGGCGGCGGTTATCGCTGCAAAGGAACCAAGGCCCTCCACCAGCGCATGAACAGGATGGTGCTCCCAACGCCAATCGGCCGCAATACGGGCCAGCCACCAGGCAGAACACACCAAAAGCAATCCGAAAATAATAAGACGGAAGATTTCAAACGTGCGCTTTTGATAGGGCGATCCAAGTACCACTATCGGCCATCCTCAACGTATTCCTCGGCACGTACTATCTTGTACCGTGCCTCTTGGTTCTTCATACGGAGGAGTTGATTTACTTCCTGCTTCAAGGCGATCATTTTCTCCTCTCGTCCGACGGCCAATTCATTAAAGCGATTCAGACGCTGAGCATGTTCATGTAGCTGCCGTGAAAATTGGTCACGTTCGGTAACATCGACCATGAGCGCATAAACCGCTTGGACGCACCCGTCGGCACCAAGGTGGGGCACGAGGCGAATCGAATGAATCTGCTCTTTCCCGTCTTTCGTCAACGACAGATCAAACTCGACACGTTCACCGGAAAAAGCATCTTCCATATTCAGGCTGAAAATGTCTGTTCCAAGCAACTCGTCTGCGCGCTTTCCGAGCACCTCCGACTCCGTGGCCTTTTGCGCCCACGATACAAAGGGCTCGTTGGCAAAAATACATTGATGACTCGGGTCAAAGGCCACGATTAAGGCGGGCACGTGGTTGGTCACCACATGATACCGGGCGTATTGATAATGGTAGGCTTCACGACGCTGCCAGCTCAACACCGCCAATCGCGATACGAGTATCAACAACGTGGTCACAAATAACCCACCAATCAGCACCACATAGGCAACTCGGGAAGCCCGCTTGCGGGCGTAAAGGGGCGTGGCCGTAAAGGTGATTGTAAGGTCGATATTTTGAACGGTCAGGTCCTTCCGGACAGAAAAATTCTGTAAAAGTGTGCCCGCTGCAGGTTTCTTCTCATAGACGAGATCGCCATCGGCGCTTATTTGTACGGCGAGTTGAGGGGCCAAATCGTGCAACACCGGTGAAAAACTCCTCGCCATGTCCAAGGCAGCAACCAGCGTTCCCCGACCCTGATCTCGATACGTGAGCCCGATTACCACAAACATGACGGCCCCGTTACCATGCGGTTCACGACGAATGACAATATAGGATTTACCCGTATAGCTTACATCTCCCCCCTTCGCAACCGCCGAATCCGATATAGATTCACTGACGACGCTGTGGTCCCCTTGGGTCCACGTCCCCCCGCCAAGGTCATCAGCCCATACCAGGGCCCGAAGCGGTTTCATGTGCTGGAGGTAGGCATCGCTATCGGAATCCCACCGCGCCCGGGCAGAATCGTCACGACCACCCTGGACCGTACGTAGCGCCAGGCGCTCCAGGGCGTAAAGTAGACTCTCCAGTTGATGGCTCACATCTTGTTCAACCCGTGTCCCGTAGGCTTCGAGGGTGGCATAGGTGTCATGCGAATCCTCAGACCGCAGCGCCTCCCACGTCGCAAAGGTAGCGGTAAGACCAAAGATGCCCACCACCGTGGAAAGGTAGACGGGCTTGAATGCATCCGAGCCAATCAATTCCACTACATCGAGGGATAACACCAGGCCAATTGCGACAAAACCCAGGGACGTATGAAGGGCCATACGGGTCAAATCACCCCACCCATAGGCCGAATCAACGCCGCTGACATACCCCAGCGTCGAAACCAGCCCTAAGCCCACAACAGCCGCCCCGAGGCTACCACTCCCCCCCCGGTGTCCTTTGGCGAGACTAATCATCGCCGCACCAGTGAGTATGAAACACAGTGCCGTATTGGGTGCCATTCTGCCGGCGTGTGACGTGCGAACCGTTGTGAAGGGCTTTACGATGAGTTCATCGATATATAAATCAACGCCGGTCACATATTGGGAGATGGTCGCGGCACCCAAAATAATCAGGGCCAGACCGAAGCCAATGACCACGCCCCGGCGGTGCCTGAGCGCGGGTAAGAGCGGAATGCCTGCCAAGAGGAAACCCAAGGCGGTATTGAACTGCATGGGCGCGAAGGAAGGGTGGATCTGAACCACCGCCTGAATTCTGGCAAACCAGCCAAGAATCACCGCGACAGCCATGACAATAGCGCCCAGAACACACAGAAACTGGAGGGTGGAGATCCATCGAAACAGGTGCTTGTTCCCTGGGGCTAACTTGATTGCTGTCACAATCCCACTCCCTCGGCTGACCCGATACACCTATGCAACACGGAACGCTCTGCCTGTGTTGTAGACAGGCTGCAGTAGACAGTAATTATTTCATTTGAGTATATCAGAGCCCGCAACTGACGCTTCGTCTAGTTGCTACCCCCAATATCGCTCGTGACCGACGGAAAGGTAACAACCAAATCACGTGGGACTATTCCCGGCTTCCAGCGGAAGCAGGTAGTCACATCACGCTTCACCCACCCTGTAGGCATAGAGATCGGCATCGCGCATTTCAAACGTGAAGCGCACCACCGTACCCGAGTATCCGGAAAGATCCGACCCACCCTTCCATGACACCACACGGGCAAGGTCATCGCCGAAGATCTCATCACAATCGGCGAGTGCAAAGCCGGGCAAGGCCTTGCCCTCCTCATCTTGAATCTCTACACGAACACTCCCGGCGGCAGAACTGGAGAAGTTCAGCGTCAATTGGTTCCCGTCAAAGATGACCGGCTTGGTGGTCAAGGTCCCACCGTCGTAGGGCCCATAGGCGGATACGAAGCCATCAATCCGCAAGGTATAGCGACGCAGATACGACGCATTGCCCGTCCAATAGCTCTCCGTAGCATAAATCGAGAGTTCCCGGGGGGCATGGGCCATATCCGACGCCGTCTCGACCACATGCCAGGCGATGTAGTTGTCGCCGTAGACCCAATTGTCGGCCGTCCGCAAACCGGGACGCAGGAAAGCCTCCATCCACATCTTGAAATGCTCGCCATCACGACTGGCGATTAACAGACTGTCGGTCACGGTGGTTCCATAACGCGAGGAGATGGCCGCACGCTTCTCCCGGTGTTCAGGCAACGGCAAGGCACGCATGGAAGGGGACCAACCCCGGTCTGCGTAGCGCGCGGGAAAGCCTATGAAAATATGGGGTGCACGATAGTAAGGCTTTACCTGATTGGTATACAGTGCGGGCGCTTTGATGTCACCAAAATCCAGCAACACAGGCTCGCTCCACGTGCGAAAGTCTTTCGACGTCGCCGTGCACACCACCCGAACGTCTCCTTCAAATCCGCGGACGTAGGCGCGATATTCCGATCGCATTTCATCCCAGAACGCCACATTTTGTGTATCAAACTTCAAGGCCACGCTGGTCGGTCCGACCTTCATCTCGGGAATGATGGGGGACTCCTGCAGGAAGGACCAGTGGATACCATCCGCCGACTTGAAGGCCATCAGCCCCTTGGGCTCCGATTCATACCCGCTGCTCACCGCCTTATAGCGCTCTTCCGGCGGGCAATCGGGATTATCATCCCGAAAAGCACTGAAATCGTGGCTCCCTTTTCCCATCCAGACGAGATTATTCTCTTTGCTGCCACGAAAGTCCCAGAGGCCAAGCTTCGGTTTGGTCCACACCTTGCCGTCACGACTTTCCGCATAGGCTCCCAGCACATCATGTTTCGCGCTGTCGGGGGTGTCGGGATTCGCCGGGTGTTCCCAGGCCTTGTAATACATGCGGTAGATATCACCGTCCTGGAAGACCGTGTCGTACCCCGACCCACTACCTTCCCAGGGTTCATCGCGCACAAAGCACACTTCCTTGGGCTGGGGGTGATGAATGCGCAACTCAACGCCGTCTCGGGAGTCGATCAGGGCGTCATCCACAAACAACTCCAGGCGTGACCCGATATGGACAGGTTCATCATCGGCACGTGCGCCGGTGCACAACACCAGCCCCATCCAAAGTAGTGGCATAATTCGCATCGTAACGCTCCTTCTTCCAAGCGGTTGCTCAAGGCCTGAAAGGCAATGTAACGCCTGACCCGGCAGGAAGCAAAATCCTCTCCCCATTAAAATTCCGGTTCCGACCACGCTCGCCAGCCACATTTCGTCGAAACCGCGCTCCCGACGCCTGGTATTGCCCATATCAAATAGAGTGGACTGCACAACCGTTTTATAGCTATAGTGATAACTCGAATGTTTCGCTGATGTTGAGGATTACTCATGAGAAACCCGTTTCTACGCTGCCCCACCGCATTGCTGTTAACCGCTGTCGCCGTTTACGCGAGCCTGAGCCCCGCCATGGCCGAAGAGGCCCCCGATGATGTGCTGCTCTTCTCCTTCTTTCGTGGCAACGGCGAAAATGGACTCTATCTCGCCTGGAGCGAAGATGGACTGAACTGGCAGGAAATTCACAAGGATTTTGTCTGGCTTTCGCCGAAAATCGGTGAATCCGTCCTTATGCGTGACCCCTGCATCATTATGGGCGGTGATGGACAATTTCACATGGTCTGGACCCCGGGTTGGCACGAGCGGGGCATCGGGCATGCCACCTCTACCGATTTTATCCATTGGTCTGAACAGCAATACATCCCCGTCATGGCCCACGAAGAGACCGCCCGCAACGCCTGGGCACCAGAAATCTTCTACGACGCCGCCACGGAACAATATGTCCTCTTTTGGGCCACGACCATCCCCGGTCAATTCCCCGAAACCCTGGGGCAAGGCGACGGCGAAAACAACCACCGCATGTATTTCACCACGACCAAAGATTTTGTCGCCTTCTCGGAGACCCGTCTCTTTTATGACCCCGGCTTCAATGTCATCGACTCCTCCATTATCAAGGCCGGCGATAAATACGTCATGTTTTTGAAGAACGAATCTCTCACGCCAGAAGAAAAAAATATTCGCACCGCAACGGCCGACAGCGCTACCGGCCCCTGGTGTGCCGCCTCACCAAAGATCACCGGTGAATACTGGGCAGAAGGCCCCACGGCGGTCCATTGGGGCGATCAGTGGTATGTGTACTTCGACAAATACCGCAAACACACCTACGGTGCCCTTCGCACCAGCGACTTGCAAACCTGGGAAGACATCTCCGATCAAATCGTCATGCCCGAAGGCATCCGCCACGGCACAGCGATACGCGTAGCACGCTCCGTCCTCACCACCCTCCAGGCCCACACCCCGGCCCCTGTTGCTGCACCCGCACCTGAGCCAGCACCTGAGCCAGCACCTGTTCCAGCACCTGTTCCAGCACCTGTTCCAGCACCTGTTCCAGCACCAGCACCAGCACCAGCACCAGAGCCCGCGCCTGTCGCGGAACCCGCACCAACACCCCCACCCGCGCAATAACTTGGGACTGACTCGCCCCCACGACTTCCGAATAAGATAAGAATGGTGAGCAAACTCGCCTACCTTGCTGAAGCCCAGACAACCCCAGACGGGCGTGTCTGTCCCGCCATTTGCGAGGTAGACCCTGCGCCAGCCTCGCCCACCACGGGACACCCACGCCAAGCGGCGCGGGGACTGCACCGGCCGAGCGAATATGGCTGAACTCGCCTACCCTGCTGAAGCCCA
>CAXBPH010000207.1:0-12558 GCA_963977445.1 uncultured bacterium
GTGAAGGTGAGGGTGAAGGTGAGGGTGAAGGTGAGGGTGAAGGTGAGGGTGAAGGCGAGGGTGAAGGCGAGGGTGAAGGCGAGGGTGAAGGTGAGAATACGTCGACCATGACCCTGCTGGAGGCGGCCCGATCGCTGGCCCAGGCCTTCGACGATGCCGATACCAATGGGGATGGTCAGTTGAGCCTTACCGAAGCGCTGGCTACCGATCCGCGAATTCTATCGATCTACTTCGACCAGCTCGACAGCAATAGAGATCGCCTCATCACCTTGGCGGAGTTGAATGCCTTCCTCTCTGGGGACGGCGGCGTCACCGATGCCGGTTGCCCGGCTAGCAAGGCAATCACAGGCGCAGATTTTCAAAAACTATTGGGAGACATGTTCCTCCTCGGCGTTACACTACTCACCTTGCTGGGCTGGCATAGTCTGCGGCGAGGAGGTTGAAGGATCGCAGGAACGGGAACGATGGCTTTCTGAAAGGAACCCACTACTTCTTATATAAATTCTCGGTGTGGCGTTCCCATGAGGCAATCCTATTCTCTAACCGTGGGACCTGTACTCTTTTGGCAGATTCCGTTCAATCGGGCACGAGGATGGGCACTTGGTGCTGCGGCACGTTACGTTGGTCATGGGGATGCCAATGGCGACCGCGTTCCGGTAATATGAAGGCCGACGACGGCAAGCACCCGCTGCCGGGGAGATGGGCTCGTCGGGCCATTCCATGCCTGACGGATTCATTCCGTGGATAGTGCGTACTTTAGAAACCATACTTGGAGAGCTGTAACGATGTACCCCACCCGACTTTCGACTTTTTCCTTCGCAACGAGCATATTCCTTTGCGTCGCTGCCTTGAGCAACCCGGCGACGGCCCAGGCAATTGATATTGGAAGTAGCCGGGAGCTTTTCATCGACGACTACCTCGTGGACACCATGGAGAATGTTCAGCTCCTCGTCCACCAACCCGTCCCGCAGGAAATCGCGGTCCAATGTGACAAGCCCTGGGAGGGCAACGGCTGCGGCTACTACACCGTCCTCCATGACACGAAAGAGTCCGTCTACCGCATGTACTACCACGCGTGGCAGATTCCGACGGGTATCGAAGAAGGCGGCCCCTTGAGCATCGCCTATTTCCAGAGCAAGGACGGCATCACGTGGGAACGGCCCAGCTTGGGCCTCGTCGACTTCGAGGGTTCGACGGACAACAACATCATTCTCGACAAGATGGGGGATGGCAATGGCTGCCACGATTTTTCGCCCTTCATCGATGAGAATCCTGACACCACACCCGAAGCCCGCTACAAGGCCACCGGCGCCGGAGCCGCGACGAATAAGGGCGTCTGGGCCTATCAGTCTCCCGATGGGATTCACTGGACACCCATGGCCGACGGGCCGGTTTTCAGCGAGGGGGCCTTCGACTCGCAGAATGTCTCCTTCTGGTCGACCGAAGAGCAGCAGTATGTCCTTTATTACCGCGTCTTTTCGGAGGGCGGTTACAGTGGCACCCGTCTCGTAAACCGGGCAGTCTCGAAGGACTATATAAACTGGACAGATGAAGGCACCATCGTCTTTCCCGAGGGGGAAGGCCCCCAGCCGCTGGCCCAGTTTTATGTCAGCCAACTCAAGCCCTACGCCCGAGCGCCCCACCTCTACATCGGGTTTCCCGCCCGTTACGTAGACCACGGCCTGACCCCGTCGACGCCGCTCTTGCCCGAATGGGATCTCCGCGAAAAACGGATGACCGTGTCTCCCCGCTACGGGACGGCATTCACCGACTCGGTCTACATCACCAGCCGCGATGGCAAGAATTTTCGCCAGAGCAACGATGTGTTCCTCCGGCCCGGCCTCAAGACGCAACACAACTGGTCCTATGGCGACAACTACATTGCCTGGCACGTGGTCGAAACCGAATCCACCCGAGATGATTCGCCCAAAGAGCTTTCTCTCTATGCCACCGAATCCTATTTCACCAAGAGAGATTCACGCCTCCGCCGCTATACCCTGCGCATCGACGGTTTTGCATCCATCCACGCCAAGCTCCAGGAAGGTGAATTCACGACCAAACCAATCACCTTTTCCGGCAAAGAGCTTTCCCTCAACGCGGCCACCAGTGCCGCAGGCATGATGAAGGTAGAGATTCGCAATCCCGACGGCACGCCCATTCCCGGATATACCCTGGAAGACTGCGATCTGATTTACGGCGATTCCCTCGACCGCGTGGTGAGCTGGAAGGAAAACACGAGCGTAGAGGCCCTGGCGGGCAAGCCCGTTGTGCTGCACTTCGTCATGCGTGAGGCCGATGTCTACTCGTTGATCGTGAAGTAATCCGCACCCAAGAAGCTGAACCACGAATGGACACGAATTCGCACGAATAAGAAAGAAAGATGTAGCGTGGCGTCGCAGGCGTGGGACTGTCATCCGTTACGCCCCCGGCGGAACGGGGACTGTATCGTCAGTATGTAATGCCGATGGTATCCCTCGTCTGCCGAATGGACTCCCGCGCGAAGGCAGTCCCGATGTACGTGGCACAACTTCGTTGCACCGTATGCAGCCGAGCCGGCTGCGCTCCCAATTGTCGCCGTTCCTGTTTGGGGTATGGCGATACCTGCGTGGGTGCAGTCCCTCAGAGCCCCGCGCGATAGGCGGGCAATTGGCGCGCCAGGGTGTCTTCGAGTATCTCCAGCTTTTCTTTGATCACGAAGGGCGTGTAGACGTAGTCCATCTCTGCTTCGTAGCCGAGACGGGAGTCGCGCCGGGTGATTTCGAGGGCCTGTCGGGTCCGGGGAATTTCGGATTCCACCAGGGCGGTCATTTCGTCGAGGAGGGCGTTGGCCTCGGCGGGATCGTCGGTGTGGTGAAGGCGGAAGCGACAGTCTTCGAACTGGAGGATGGCCTGAAGGCTCCGAAGCATGAGTTGCATCTGCTCCACGACGAGGACTTCCTTCATGGCGGCGGCTTGTTTGGCCGGAGGGGCGTTGAGGGCGGCCCGTCGATAGGGCTGAAGCCCCGCTTCCAGGGCATCGGCCGCGCGGAGGGTGTATTCGTTGAAGATGGGCAACACCGATCGCTCGGCGAGGCGCTCTTTAGATTCGAGCTGGCCCACGCCGGAGCGGGCCCGGGCGTATTGCTCGGCCTTGTTGGTCTTGTTGGTGAAGTCGGGGTAGAAGACCATGATGGGGTGGGCGTAGGGCCATTGGGCCACGAGGCGGTGGCGCCAGTGGCTCTTCTCCTTCTCGTCCCACCAGGAGTTGTTGAGGGTCATCATGCGGGCGGGCGGCTCGTCGAAAAAGAGGGGGTGGGACACGGCGCTGTTGGTGCCCATGGAGGGACCCGTGTCGGGCACGTGCTGGATAGCCTCGCTGAAGGCTTCCCAGGCCGTGAGCACGGCGACTTCATTGCCCGCGCCGAAATTACGTCGGGCAATTCCCCGCAAGAGTTCGTCTTGGGTCAGGGGGTTGGTCCAGCTGGACCAGCCGCGCAGTTCGGCGATGAAGTTGGGCTTGTAGCCGTTGCTCCACGATTCGAGGGTGCCGTTGACGCCATGGGCCGCCAGGGCGTCGTAGCGGCGCTGCCACTGTTGGGGCGCGGGCACATAGGGGATGGTGCCGAACTGCCACGTGGCGAAACAATCCACCTTGCAGTAGACCGTCATGCCGCGCTCCTTGGCCACCTTAATCTGTGCCGCTGCCACTTCCGCCGGCCCTACCTGGCTGATGGAGTAGTCGCGGAGATAGCCCTGGAGGTCGCCGAGTTGAAACTGCTTGCCATTCTCCCACGTGAGCAGGGGGATGGTGTCCAGGGGCAGGTGGCGGGTGACGTATTCCTTGATGGCGACGCGGTGGGGCCGGAAATCGATGTTGTATTCCCACGGGAGGATTTCGAGGGCCGGGTTGATGCGATGGCATTCCTCCGCCACGATACCCACGGCCCGGGTCCAGTGCTGGGCCCATTCCTCCAGGTCCGTGTCACCCTGGCCACCCGCGCCGAAGAACTTCTTGTAGTAGAAGCCTTCCGTCAGCAGGATGAAACCGTGAATATTCGGGAACTTCGTGACGATGTCTCGCACATGATCGCGGAGTCCCGCCTCGTTCTCGGCTTCGCCCGTGTTGGCGTAGAGAATGGGCGTGTAGACCTTGAGGCCATGGGCGTTGGCCCGGGTGATAACGTCGTTGAGACGATTGGCATCCTGCTTGCGAATGATGTCGTAGTGGGGCGGTCCCGGAAGGCCATTGGGGTTGGCGTAGACCGAGGCGTAGATGCCATCGTAGCCATCGTGGGCGAGGTGATCAAGGAAGTTGTCCGGCCACTGCATCCAACCGAGCCACGAGAGCACCATGCGGGACTGGTAGAGGCTGTGGCGCACCACGTTGAGGTCCCGGGGCAGGCAGGGGGCCTCGCGGAGCCGCATGCGGGCTTCGAGATTAAAGAGGCCATGCTGGACCCCCGCATCGTCGAAACCGCACACGATAATGCGCGCGCCGTCTACGCGAATTTCGTAGTCTTTCGAGGCGGTGAGTTCCGTGCCCATGCCGGGGAGTTGCTGGGGCGTGCCGGCGATGAGGACCTTATCGCTCGTGGGCCAGTTTTCGAGGCCTATTGCGGAGGCCAGGGTCACGCCCATGGAGACTTTGAGGTAATCGCGGAGATCGTCGGCAGCGTAGTGGGCGAGCGGCCCGGCGTCGGGGGCGAGGTGGAGCGTCCAGCCGGTGGGCGCAATGGCAAGCTCGCTTTCGGTGGACGGCGCGCCGACGCTTCTGTCGGGCTGATGGAGGGGGCCTTGCGTGAGGGCCTTGTGGTAGTCATAACGCTCTTCGACCGGCAGGACCTTCAGGGCTTGTTCCAGGAAAACCTCGCGGGTGAAAAGAGGCTGGGCCATGGCGTGAAACGGGGCCAGTAGGCTGAAGACGATAGCACAGGGTCTGAAGAGTTGCATGAGGAATTCCTTGATCTACTTGGTAACGTTGTGGACCGGGTGAACGGCCACCTTTTTTGTCCACTGTGTCCACCAAGTCCACATTGTCCACAACAAAACAAAGATAAGCAAAGTCGCCCATCATGGTGCTTCGGGGCCCTGGTCGCAGTCCGCCGAGACGGCTGTCCTACTTTCCGGCCACGTCTCCCGACTGCAATACGTCGATTGCGGCGGCCAGCACTTGGGCCTTGGGGATGCCTGCGATCTTCCCGGCCGGCCGTTGTCCCTTGCCCGGCTTTCCCTTGTCGCCCAAGTCTTCCCGAGCGGTTTCGGCGATAGCCAGCAAACGGGTCACCACATCGGGATGCTCGGCGGCCACATTGTGTTCTGACGCGATATCGTCCACTACATTAAAGAGCAGGGCCGTTGGCGCTTCCCCTTTCTTGAAGTGTGGGTGGGTAGCGTTGGCTTCAATGGGGAGAAATAGTTTCCATGGCCCCGAGCGCACCGCCTGCAATTCATCCTGTTGGTAATAGTAATAGGCATCATGGGGCGTCGTTGCGCCCGGTTCGCCAAAAAACAGTGGTGCGACATCAAGCCCGTCAATGATGCGGTCCGTCGGCGCGCTGCCACCAGCGAGTTTGGCGAAGGTGGGGAGGAGGTCCATGGTGGAGGCCAGTTCGTCACACACCGTACCTGCAGGGACCGTACCGGGCTGCCACACGATGGTGGGCACACGAAAGGCGCCTTCACTCGTGGAATAGCCCCGCCCATGGAGGGGCCGGTTCGAGCCCCGGCTCAAATCGGCGGGATCGTTCTTGATGGGCGCGCCGTTGTCCGACGTCCAAATGACAAAGGTGTTTTCCGCGATACCCAGTTCCACCAGTTGGTCCAACATGACGCCGATGGACCAGTCCAACTCTTCAACAGAATCGCCCCAGGGGCCGTTTTTGCTCTTACCGCGGAAGGCCTCACTGGAAAAGGGCGTGGAGGTGCTCCCCGGCATGGCTTGGGGAAAATAGAGGAAGAAGGGCTCATCCTTGTGTTCGGCTATCCATTCCATGGCCCGCTCGGTGTAGCGCTTGGTCAGGCCATCGCGATCACACGGAGCCTCGACGACCCGTTCGTTTTCCATGAGGGGCAGGGGAGGCCAATGGGACCCGTCCGCCTTCCACACCCGTTCGGTCATGTCATCGGAATAGGGCACCCCAAAAAACCAGTCGAAGCCCTGACGGGTGGGCAAGAACTCGGGCTGGTCGCCCAAATGCCATTTACCCACCATACCCGTGGCATAGCCCTGGGCCTTGAGGACCTCCGCGATGGTGATTTCTTCGGGGGCGAGTCCATAGGGGGAGACCGGGCGCAGCACGAGGCCATCACGGGGGTTGGTGTGCATCCCCACGCGCTGGGAATAGCAGCCCGTGATGAGACTGGACCGCGAGGGTGTGCAGACGCCTGCCGTCACATTGAAGTGAGTAAACTTTCGGCCTTCCTCTGCCATGCGGTTGAGGTTGGGCGTGCGGTGGAGGGTAGCGCCGAAGGGCTCGATATCGCCATAGCCCAGATTGTCGCAGAAGACGACAATAAAGTTGGGCGGTCGGCTTTCGGCGGCGTGGACGGCGGGAATCGTGGCGAGACTGACAAGGAAACTCAATAAGCAATTCTTCATCAAACGGGACCTCTCCGATGCGGTTTATCTATAGGTCATATTCGTCCCATCGGTCCTGTAGGTCTTACCGTTTCGCGACCACCCATGGAACAGGCAGGGCTCACTTGTGCCTCGTCGCCAAGCTCCGCTTGGGAGCTATAGGCAGCGAATTAGAGTTTCCTCTTGATGCTTAGCAACTTCAACTTCTCGGGTGTGTACCCTTGCTCCCTGGCCCATTGGGTTGAACACAAGTACTTTTTCTGATTTCGTTGCCATTTAGGTATGAAGACCACATGAGCAACGATGAGCGCAATAGCGACGCCAATTCTTGACGGCGACGACGGAAAAAGTCCTGCCAGCGACATACCAAGCCAAGTAATGGGAAATGCGAACGATACACCGCACCAAAGGCCATATGCTCCACTGCGCGTCATCAACCGACTCTCTTCAGAGGGCGTCAAGTGCGCGCAGATCTCTGCAGTCTCTGGTGATTGCATTGGTGACCATGTAATCCAGCTCATCTAATTGCCCTCCTGATTGTGTTTGTGCTTTCTCTATGCCAAATGAAGCCTGTGTACTATTCCATCAATCCCAATCTCCTTGACCAGTGAGCCGCACATTTTTCACCTATTCCATCGGAGCAGAGCTCCGGGGTCTGCATTCCCAGGCAGAGCCTGGGAACGAGAATCGCGCATTGCCGCAAACAACGTCCCACTGGTCTCACCGGTCTCACTCGTCCCACAGGGCCATCGTCGTAGGTTCGTGGGACCCGTGGGACCAAGTAAGAACACCTCGGAATCAGACGCCACTTACCCAAAACCAAGGGCCTTTGGGCATTCTATGTGGGCCTTATGTCGACCAGGAATGGTCACCCCCCTGTTGGCGGCATTCTAAAATCACTATTCTAAAATCACTATTCTAAAATCACTATTCTAAATTCACTATTCTAAATTCACCATTCAAAATTCCTACACCCATTCACGTGCGGGCCGACTGCGCATGGCGTTGGCCTCGTCGTCATTGGTGAACTCTTCCTTCTCCGGATCCCAGGCGAGGACCTTGCCCATACGTTGGATGCCGATGTTCCACAGGTGGGCTACACTGGCGGTACGATGGCCCACTTCGACGGGCTCCAGGGGCTCTTTGCGGGATTTCACACTGTCGAGGAAATTGCGGACGTGATCGCCGTAATAGTCGCCCATATCCTCAAAACTACGTTCCGGATTCGACACGGGCAGGCGAATATCGTTGGGTCCGAGCTGGGCCGTCTCGATGGCCTTCGAAGACGCTTCGACCTTGCCATAGAGACCGTATTTCACCCAACCCTCCGTACCTTCGAAGCGCACGCCCATATATTCGTCGTTGCTTTCGCCGAAAAGTTCGACGCCATTGGCGTAGCGCGCACGGAATTTGGCTTCCAGGGCCGTGTTGAAGAGGCTGCCCTCGGGGAGCCACTTGGCATCCAGACCTTCGACTTCCACAGGGCCGGTGAGGTCGGTGTTGTTGCCCCACTGGGCGATATCGATGCTGTGGGCACCGAGATTGGTGATCTGACCACCGGAATAATCCAAACCGAAGCGGAATTTATAGATGCAGCGCATCACGTGGTAGGGCACCATGGGGGCCGGCCCGAGCCAACGCTCATAGTCGAAGCCTTCGGGTACGGGCATGGGTTCCCAGCCGGGTCCGGGTCCTACCTTATTGTTGTAGCCGATATTGACGTGCATGGACTTCAGTTCGCCAATATACCCATTGCGAACGAGTTCACAGATGTGGCGCGCGCGGAAATTGGAACGGTACTGACTCGCCGTCTGGAGAATACGATTGTTTTTCCGCACCGCCGCGATCATTTCGGGACCTTCGGCCAGCGTCAGGGTCATGGGCTTCTGGCAGAAGATGTCTTTACCTGCGTTGGCCGCTGCAATCGCCATGGGGGCGTGCCAGTGGTCGGGCACCACGATCGCCACCACGTCGATATCGTCGCGATGAATTACCTCGTGAAAATCCGTCGTGACGTCAATGCCGTTGTAGCTGGTTTGGCCCAATTTTTCGGCATAGAAATCATTGGCCAGCTTGAGGGCAGGTTCGCGCCCCATGACCACGTCTTCATTGCGATAACCCTTGCTGGCCGTGTTCACATCACACAACGCACGAATCTGTACATCGGCATTGTTCATGAAGAGGGTCATGTCGGGCGTACCCCGCGTGCCGAGGCCAATAATGCCGACGTTGATACGTTCGCTGGGCGCATTCTTGCCCCAGGCAGAGCTGGGCAAAATCATAGGCGCGCTGGCGGCAAGGGCGGTTGTTCCCACGGTTTTCAAAAAGCTTCGGCGGCTCTGGGCCGCATGAGATTTGGGTGCCATTAGAGATAGTACTCCGGTTGGAATTAAGATACTTGGTGCTGCCCGAGACGTTTCACGAAGGAAGGCCGCAGGCACCATTCGCTTAACGTCATCCTAACATGGCCTGCCAACGGTTTCCAGTGTGCGAGCCCGAGTGACTAGGGGGCGAAACCTGTTATCGATAGTGACGGCCTTTGGGTGCCTTGGGCTCAATCTGTGGTGGCGCTTCACGGTGGTTGGCATCCAGCAGCGCATACATCATGGCGACGACCTCCGGGTTACCTACGGCCAGATTGGTCGTCTCCGAAATATCCTCGTCGAGGTCATAGAGCTCCAGAGGAGAATCTTTGCCCCGTTGTACCGCCTTCCAATGCCCCAAGCGGCCCGCCCGTTGTCCGCCGAGGTCTTCCCAATAGAGAAAGCGGTCTTTCTCCAAGGCAATGTCTTTCTCGCCGGTAAAGGTCGACAGCACGGATATTCCATCCACATCACTGGGCACGGCAGCCGTTGCGCCAGCGAGCTCCGCGAAGGTCGCCATATAGTCTGCAAAATGGAAGGGCAGATCATTCACCACGCCCTCCTTAATCTTGCCGGGCCACAACGCGATGGTGGGGACCCGGATTCCGCCTTCATATTGGTCATACTTGTAGCCCCGTAAGACGCCATTGGCCTCGAAAAACTGGGGGCTTGCGATGGAATATTTATCGGCACCATTGTCCGACGTAAAAATGACCAGCGTGTTCTCCATGAGTCCTTTCGACTTCAACGCATCCAGCACCATGCCCACACCCTTGTCCATATGGGAAATCATCCCCGCCATGGTGGCTTTGGGGGTCTCGGGGGTGTTGTAGCCTTGTCGCCAGGTTTCTTCAGGGCGCTCTTCGGGAAACTGGCCAAGATAGGGGGCCACCGCCTCCTCCGGCGCGATCCATTCGTGGTGGGGGATAGTCACCGAGATATAACAAAAGAAGGGTCCGGTTGGATCGGCCTCAATAAACTCGATGGCTTTTTCCATAATGGTGTCGTGGACATAGGTCTTGCGGGCGCCATTCCAGTTTTCTGGAAAGGGGTAACGCTCTTCGTTGTGCCACAAATAATCGGTGTGATAGGAATGGGCGTGACGCTGATGAAGATAGCCGAAAAACTCGTCGAAGCCCTGGCGATTGGGAACACCCGTAGTTTCCGCTTCGCCCAGGCCCCATTTGCCAAATATACCTGTGCGATACCCGGCCGTCTTCAGCACTTCCGCAATGGTCACGTCTTCATCCCGGAGGGGGATGCCGCCGCTATTGCCACGGACGGGCGTATGGCCGCCGTGGTACCCGGTCATGAGGATGCTTCGTGCCGCCGCACACAGGGCCGCCCCGGAATAGGATTGGGTAAAGCGCATACCTTCTTCAGCCATCTGATCCAGGTGGGGCGTCTTAATCTTGGTTTGACCATAGCTCCCCAAGTGGCCGTAGCCGAGATCGTCCGCCATGATAAACACGATATTCGGCGGTGTTGCCTGGGCGACGGAAACGCTCCCCAACACACCACCCAAAACCACGGCCATGAGTGCAACACGCATCGATTCAACCCATCTCAACGACATAGCGTTTCCTTCCCGAATGATTCCAGACCCAACACACGTTTTACGATGGTAGAGTATATGGAATGCCAATTCAATACATTGACATGCGCGCTGGGACTGGTATGCCCCCACCAATCAGGGAAGGAGGGCGCACGTGAAAATTTCCGACCCGCCCACGCCGGGCGGTAGAAACTACAACGGGCGGGCCTCTCCCGAAGTTGGCGAGACCGGCGTTGGGCCAACCGCGCGAACGACAGGACATCCACGCCCACCGGGGAAACTTGCGCCGGGAAACATGCACGACGAACGCCATCCATCGAACCAAGCAAATTAGACGACACGGGGGCGAGACTGTCCCTTGCATACCGTGCCCCAAATACAAAAGAGGCGACCCGAAGGCCGCCTCTTGACATGCTGTTATTTAACCCGGAATTAATATTCCTGGATATTGATGTTCTTGAAGGACAAATCCGTGGTCGGATCGTGGCCCTGAAGGTGAATCGTGCCGGGTCCGGGAACGAAACCGTTCTTGGCATCGCTGTCGGGATTGGCGGGGCGGGAGTCGTAGAAGTCGCTGACCTGGTAGCCATTGATCCAGACGGATGTATGGTTGCCATCGGCGATGATGGTCTTCTGGAACCACTCATGGTCACTCGACACAACCTTGCGGGTTTCTACGTTGCCGTAGTTACCACCCGTACCGAAATCGTTGGGCTTGGTGCGGTCATCACCCTGCCAGTCATTACGGACCTGGGACTCGTAGCCCTTCCAGAAAACGCCCACGGGACCGCGGAAAAACACGCCGCTGTTCAGCTGTTCGCCATTGGAAATGATATCGAGCTGGAGGGCAAAGTCTTTGTACTGTCCGGCCGTCTCAATCTGCCCGTTACCGTGCAGAATATTGATAGCGCCTTCTTTGACCGAAAAGTCCGAATCCTTATCAGGCAGGATATTCCATCCGTCAAGATTCTCCCCGTTGAAGATGGGGGTGAGGCCCAGGGGACGCAGTTTCACGTTACGTACGTTGAGGGAAAACTTATGGGACCAGAAGCGATAGTAGCGGTGGAACTGAATGAGGATGTAGCCCTTGTCGCGGCTTGCAGCAAGTTCGATTTTCTCACCGTCGATGGTGGCATCGATGTCGCTGCCCATGGCCTTCACATGAATCGTGTGCCACTTGCCGTCGTTTTTCTCGTCACCGAAGAAAATCGTGCCGCCGCCGTTTTCATCAACGTGGCCTTCCAGCCCTGCGCGAACGGCCAATCCCATGCTGCCGGGACCTTCCATCATGACCTCAGCGGTAAATTCGAAATCCTTAAACTGTGATGTGGTAGCCAGCCAGCCACCCGCGCCGGCTTTTGCCTCCGCAGTGGCCGAAAGCACCCCATCGCCCGCTTCCCACGGCACGTCACCAAACTGGGTCCAGCCGAAGAGGGACTCCCCGTCAAACAGATTAATCCAATTGCCTTCAGCCACCTCAGCGGCACGGACATGCAGGGGAAGCACGACCATGGCGGCGAGCGCCGTCAGAGTTATTGCCTTTCGAAACATGGAATTCTCCTCTCCATTTCACTACATTTGGGGTACGTTTCTACAGAATTGCCATCCCGGCGAGCGATTTCCTACAATGGCATTGATCGGAATGCGCGTAGAGAGTACTGGGGGCCCGTTGGGGCATCCCATCCAGCGCGCAGCCCGCGCGCCGGGGCAGATGCGAAACATAGCACATCACGCCCCGCACTTCAACACGACAGCAAGGTTGCAACAGGACGTGCCCACCCCGTCCCATCGCCAAGAATACGGTTCTGCAGCCCCCATCCAGCTACACCATTTCCTGAAGGGATACACCCCTTTGGGCCCAACAACAGATCGGAGTTTTCTCTATGGGCATGAAGAAGATCACACAACACCTTTCGTGGGCATGCTGTTTTACGCTGGCCCTGGTCTGCCTGTTGGCCCCGACCGCCCATGCCGAAGAGACCCTATTCGGAAGCAAAGTGGATGGCTACCGGGGTATCTGGTACGCCAACCAGGAGACCGACAACGAATATGTATACAAATACAGTGGGGGCCTCGGCACCTAT
>CAXBPH010000208.1:0-12236 GCA_963977445.1 uncultured bacterium
AATCCCAAACCCCGATCCGCCACTGCCGGTGCCCTGGAGGATGTGAAGCTCTTCACCCTCGATGAGCGGGAGATTAACCAGATCCTCGACAAGGGCGTCGCGGTAAAGCTCCTGTTGAATATCATCCATGTTCTCAGCGAACGACTTGAGACGGCCAATTCATGGGTCGCTCAGTTGCGGAATGACAAGAGCAGTTTCGATTAGGGATGGCTTTGCGTTCCCTCCATCACGGGGTGGGCTTATGTTCATAAATCGGACACTACTAGTCTGCTGCTACATGGTGTCGACATTTACCCGATCCTATGGTATACTGCGGTCACGTGCTTGGGAGTGGGGCAAGAACCGTGTGTCGAGGATATTTTCCTATGGGTTCGCAAGACAAGTACGCCAAATATGTGGAGCGGGTACGTATCTTTAAGGGGCTCAGTTCCCGGGAGGTAGAGGACTTTCTCCATTGCGGCAAAATCATCCATTTTCGTGAAGGACAAACGGTGTTTCACGAGGGGATGCTGGGGAACAATCTCTTCATCGTCCTCGGTGGCAAGGTGGCGATCTTTAAGAAGAGTCGTATCATCGCCCACTGTGCCGTAGGGGATACTTTCGGGGAGATGGCTGTTTTGAACAACCGTCCCCGTTCCGCCACGGCGAGTGCGCTGGATGACCTCAAGTTGTTTACCATCGATGAGGTTGAATTGAAACAGGTACTCCACCGCCCTTTTGGGCAGAAGATTCTGTTCAACATCATTCACGTACTCAGTGAACGCCTCGAAAACGCCAACGCCCGGGGCAGCGATCTGGCTGATCGTGCGGAGCTGGTCGGCGCATCGCGCTAGGGTTTCGTTGGGTTTCCCCGTGCGGTGCCCTCAGACATCACACAGGTCGATGGCTTCTCGGAGGGATGTTTCGGGATCCCTCTTGGGGACAAACTCCTGGGCGACGTATCCGGTGTATCCGGTTGCGACAATGGCCCGACAGATGGCGGGGTAGTTCAGCTCCTGGGTCTCATCAATTTCTGCGCGACCCGGCACGCCCCCGGTGTGGTAGTGGGCGAAGTAGGGATGGAAGTCCGTTATCGTCTGGATCACATCCCCCTCCATGATCTGCATGTGATAAATGTCATAGAGCAGCTTGAACCGTGGGGAGCCGACTTCATCGCAGAGGGCCACGCCCCAGGGTGATTTGTCGCACTGATAGTCGGGGTGGTTCACCTTGCTGTTGAGCAGTTCCATCACGATATTCACGCCGAGGGATTCTGCCAGGGGGGTGATACGCTTCAGGCCCGCAGCACAGTTACGCAGGCCTTCGGCATCGCTCAGGTCCCGGCGATTTCCCGAGAAGACAATCATGTTGGTCATGCCAGCTTCGGCGATCTGGGGCAGGATCTTTTCGGAGTTTTCCACCAAGCTGTCATGGAGCAGGGGGTCGTTCCAGCCGTTGGTGATGTTCCCCGGTCCACCAACCATGGGGCAGACAAGGTTGAAGGGTTTGAGCGTGGGGAGATCGTTCACGGGGAGGAGGTCGATACCGCCGATGCCCATGGCCACGGCATGGCCGCAGAGTTCCTCCAGGCTCATGTCTTTGTAACACCACTTGCAAACGGAGTGATTGATGTTGCCCTTGCGTGCCATGACTTTTTCCTCGCTCTGCGCCGTCGTTGCGCCCAATACCAGGGCCCCGGAAGTACCCGCTATCGCGGCCAACGCCGAACGTCGTGAAACACCAGATGATTGCATCGTTTGCTCTCCTGTAGGAAGGGGTTACGGTGTCATCATGGTCGACGGGGCCCGAGCAGGTCAAGGGTGGGGCGTGTGGGATGTTGAACCACAAAGAACGCAAAGAACACAGAGAAGGGTATCGCTGGTGCCGCTTGGGTTATCGTGATGGACGATAGGTTTGTTTGTAAAACACAGGGGGCAATCCCCGAAGGGGGACCTCGAAAAATGATGTGGGCAGTAAAGCCGACGGTATGTGAGCGAAGCGTACGTTTGGGTGCCACGGACAAGCCCTGAGGGCTTGCCCGTGCCACCCCAACAAACACTGTGTTCCAATAGCGTTTACTGGTAGAGCGCGCAAACCGCTTCGGACTCCCACCCGCGCGTCCCCTGGACAAAAAACGCCCCGGACCGAGGTCCGGGGCGTTTGTAACATAGCTTGTGGTGGGTATTAACCGGCCTTCACCATGAGGTCGGCGATGAGCTTGCTGAACTTGCCGGGGTTGGGCAGGTCACCGCCTTCGGCCAACACGGCCTGGCCGTAGATGAGCTGGGCGTAGTCATCCAACTGGGGATCTTCTGCATTGGCTTCATAGAGGTCGTGAAGCTTGTTCAGAATGCCGTGGCCGGGGTTGAGCTCCAGGATACGCTTGGAGGTTGGCACGTCTTGGCCCATCTGCTTCATCATCTGCTCAAGCTGGGGCGTCAGGCCCTCGCCATCGGTCACGAGGCAGGCGGCCGAGCTGGTCAGGCGACTGGAGAGGCGAACCTCCTTCACGTGGGCGTCGAGCTTGCCCTGAAGGCATTCGAGCAAGGACTTGAATTCTTTTTCTTTTTCCTTGCGATTCTTCTCGGCTTCTTTCTTCTCGTCTTCGGTACCCAGCTCCACCGCACCTTTGCTGATGGACTTGAACTCGAAGTCTTTGTGATTGAAGGTCTGCTGGCACCAGATCTCGTCGACGGGGTCGGGAAGAATCAGTACTTCGTAGCCCTTGTCGAGGAAGCTTTCCAGGTGGGGGCTTTCTTCAATCTTCGCGCGGGATTCGCCGGTCATGTAGTAGATGGCGTCCTGGCCTTCTTTCATCCGCTCAATGTATTCGGCCAGGGTGGTGTATTCTTCCTGGCTGTTGGTCGACCAGAAGAGGCACAAATCGAGGACCGCTTCCTGGTTTTCCCGGTCCTGGAAGATACCTTCCTTCAATACCCGGCCAAACTCATTCCAGAAGGCAATGTAATCATCTTTGTCTTTGTTGAACTGGTTGCGGAGGAAGTCGAGGATTTTGCCCACGATACCTTTGCGCATCCGCTCAATCTGGCGGTTCTGCTGGAGGATTTCACGGGAAATGTTGAGGGAGAGGTCTTCCGAATCAACCACACCCTTCACAAAACGAAGGTATTCCGGCAGGAGCTCTTTGCAGTCGTCCATGATGAAGACGCGCTTCACATAGAGATGAACGCCGTGGCGCACGCCATGGTAGTAGAGATCCATGGGGGCCTTGGCGGGCACATAGAGGAGGAGGCTGTATTCCAGCGTACCTTCAATTTTCGCCT
This sequence comes from uncultured bacterium, assembly GCA_963977445.1. GTDB lineage: Bacteria > Hydrogenedentota > Hydrogenedentia > Hydrogenedentales > JAEUWI01 > JAEUWI01. Next base: position 3,264 of record CAXBPH010000208.1, read on the forward strand.
GAATGCGGGAGGCCGGATCGGTCCAGTCGTGGGCGATGTGCTTGTAGAATTCGTTGTACTCTTCGTCCGTAACGTCTTTCTTGTCACGGAGCCAGAGGGCCTTCATGGAATTGAGCGTTTCGGTGGTGACGACGGTCTTCTCTTCGGCGCCCTCTACCGGCTTGCCATCCTCGCCCTTCTCTGTTTCTTTACGCTCGATGTCCATCTGGATGGGATAAGCCACGAAGTCGGAGTACTGCTTGACGACCTGGCGAATCTGCCATTCCTGGGTGTAGTCGTTCATACCGTCTTCGGTGTCGGTATCTTTCAGGTGGAGGGTAACCGTGGTGCCCGGTTCGTCCCGCTCGGTTTCTTCCAGGGTGTAGGTGCCGTCGCCCGTGGATTCCCAACGGGTTGCGGAATCTTCACCGGCCTTGCGGGTAACCAGAGTAACGCGATCGGCGGCAATGAAGCTGGAATAGAAGCCCACGCCGAACTGACCAATAAGATCGGCACTTACGCCTTCTTCTTTGCTCTGCTTGATCTTGTTGATGAATTCTTTCGTGCCGGATTTGGCGATAGTACCGATGAGATCCTTGACCTCGTCCCGGTTCATGCCGATACCGTTATCCACGACGGACAGGGAGCGTGCTTCCTGGTCGACTTCGATGGCAATACGGAGTTCGGTGCCATCGGCAAGGAGCTCCGGGCTTTTCAAGGCCTCAAAACGGCGCTTATCCAGCGCGTCTGAGCTGTTTGAAATCAACTCGCGCAGGAAAATGTCTTTGTTGGAATAGACCGAGTGGATCATCAAGTCGAGCAACTGACGTGCTTCGGTCTGGAACTCAAAGGTCTCGATAGTGTCTGCCATGTGATTCTCTCCAATGCTTCTGGGCACAAGTTTGTTGGGCAAGCAATGTAGGAAAATGTTGAAAAAGGGCCTGATTCGACCCCTATGAACCGGGTATTTTAGCGCATAACGGGGTCCAAAGTGAAATAGATGTTCCATGGACCCTTTCCCTTCTACCTGTACGGGTAGCTGTTGCGGCCGTGAGGGGATGCCGTAAAACAGGATTTGTCACCCACTCCGACGCCTTCCTGTCGCCAAAACTTGCCCCGAAGACGTTGCTATACGTACCGTATATCCATACAGCCACATCAAGAGGATAGTTTCCCACCATGTTTCGAATTCAACTACGCCGTGACGTGTCCCTGGCGACACTCGCTTTTTTAGGCCTGAGCACCAGTATCAGTGCCCAGACCGCCCCGTCATCCGGTATCCGGTGGATTGACTGGATGTCGGAGCAGGTCGCCTTTGCCCTGGAAGAAGCGGCACCTCCCGAGGGGGTTCCCCAGGCCCCCGCGGCCACCCATTCCATAGAATCGGTAGAAATTAGCCGATTACGAGAAGAAATACGGCTGCTCCGCGACCTCATAGAGCAAGGCGTGGTGGGGCGGGTCATTGCGCTGGAAGGGGAGGTCCGTGCCCTGCGCGGTGACCTGCAACAAGCGCAGATTGCGGGCTATGGCGGGATTCAAAGCGTTACGCAGCCCAATTCGTCCCTTAGTGCAGTGCCCATGCCTCCGGGATTTACCAACCGTAGCCCCGAGCCGATGGCTGCGGAAGTCCTTCGGGAAGCGGTCCCACCCGCGCCTTTCGAGTTTACCGTGGTGGATGAATGGGGCCGAAGCCCGGAAGTGGTGGCGGAATTGGGTAACGACGCGTCGACCCTGATCGGGATTGCGGGCGTGGTGCCCCCACGCAGTGCGCAGAAAGACGTGGAAGCGCTCTTGCGGGACCTTCGCGCCGAGTATGAGGCCTATGACAACATCAATATAGAAATTTTCGACACCGAGGCGGCGGCGGAAGCCTTTGCCACCCAGCAAGACATCGATTCCGCCCACCATATCGCCAGTATCTCCCGCTATAAGGCGTCCAATCGGGATGTGATGGTCTACCTGGGGGACGGCAAGCTTTCTCCGGTGCTTCTGCCCTCGGAATAGGTTTTTTTGGGGGGGACCCGTGGGACCTGTGGGACCTGTGGGACCTGTGGGACCTGTGGGACCTGTGGGACCTGTGGCGTCGGTCTTACTTGGCAATGGGGTGGCCAGTACTACAGCGGCGTTCTTAATCGGATTACCCTGTCTCGCTCTCATTTCCACCCTTCTGGCTGGCGGTGTTATGATAGGGGCTTGACGGAGCACCTTTCATGAATCCATCCGAATTGTATCAATCTGCCCTTGAAGACGCCCAGAACCTCGTTCGTGAGCTCGGTCGGGGGCCCCGAAAAACGGCCTCGTTGTCTCCCGAGGTGGCGGCAATGCTGGCGGCCTGTGCCCCCTCGGCCATAGCGGAACCTTCCACCCTTTCGACGGGTGAGGCGGTGCCCGATCTACGTTCGCTGAATCTCGTCGATCTCGCGGCGGTGGTCCGTGATTGTGAGAAATGCAGTCTGTGCAAAACCCGCACCCAGACGGTTTTTGGCGTGGGCAACGAAAACGCCGACCTCGTCTTTGTGGGCGAAGCGCCCGGTGCCGATGAGGACGCCCAGGGCGAACCCTTCGTGGGCAAGGCGGGTCAGCTGCTCACCGATATCATCACCAAGGGCATGAAAATGCGTCGGGAAGACGTGTACATCTGTAATGTGTTGAAGTGCCGCCCGCCCAACAACCGCAATCCCAATCCCGAAGAAATGGCCTTGTGCGAGCCCTATCTCGTGCAACAGCTTGCGCAAATCCGCCCCAAGGTCATTTGTGCCCTCGGCGGCGTTGCTGCGAAATGCCTCCTCCAGACCGAGGACAGCGTGGGCAGTTTGCGGGGTCGTTGGCATAGTTATCAGGGCATCCCGCTTCGCGTCACGTATCACCCCGCCTATCTGCTGCGGACGCCCGGCGACAAGGGCAAAACGTGGGCCGATATCCAGGAAGTGATGAAGGTGATGTCGGGCGAGATTGCGCCACAGGTATAGGGCCATGACCGACTTGAAAACAAATCGCAATCGCCTCTATCGATCCCCGGTAAAGTGGCGTCATTCCATGTATTTCCGGGTGCTGGTCCTGTGTTGCGTGCTGGTGCTCTGTCTCTTTGCGTCCATCTTTATCATCGTGCGCTACACGATTCGTGAAGCTTCCCAGGAGTTGGAGCAGCAGTCCATCCAGATAGCGGATGAGCTCTATGATCGCCTGGAAAAGGATCCCGCCCTCGATCATGATTTTCTTGCGGAGAGTCTCATGAAAAACCGGGACAATGTCTATATTGAGTTGCGGCCGATTCAGGGTGAGAAACCGCCAATGCAGTTTTCCACCGAATACGAGCCCGATGGCACCATGCGGCGTATTGTCACCGTGCCCCTCGATCGAATCGACGTCAACCTGACCGTCGGGTTCAACACCATGGCCTCCACAGAAATATTGCAGGCCTTCAAGAATCGCTATATCATCATGGTGGCCCTGGTCTTCATCATTACCCTCTGGATCATGGTCTACTACATCCACAAAATTTTGCGGCCCTTGATGGACCTCTCCGATGCCTGCGCCGCCGTGACGGAGGGCAATCTGGAGACGGTGCACATTGCGAGTTCGTCGGGCGAAGTGCGTCTGCTCGAAAGTAAATTCAACGACATGGTGGAATCTCTGCGTGAGAAGGAAGTGATGGAAGTAAAACTTCGTCAGGCCCAACGACTCTCTGCCCTGGGTAACCTGGCCGCCGGGGTGGCCCATGATGTGCGCAACCCCCTCAACGCCATCAAGCTTCTCTCCAGCCACGCCATAGACTCCCTGCCGGGTGAGCAAAACGCCGCGACGGTCAAGCCCCTCATAACCATTCGTAATGAAGTCGATCGCCTGGAAGATATTGTCTCCGGCTTTTTGTCCCTCGCGAAAGAGCGCGAGCTGGCCCCGGAACCCAACAAAGTCGATGTAATACTTGCGGATTGCGTGCGCCTTTTCCAGAAAGACGCCGAGGGCCGTGGGGTAACGTTGGTGGACGAATTGAACGCCCCCGATACCTCGTTGTTACTAGACGGGAAGCAGTGGACCCGCGCCATACTCAACGTGTTGCTCAATGCCCTGGAGGCCTGTGAAGCGGGGGGGCATGTGCGGCTGAGTTCCCGGCTTCAGAAGGGGATCTGCCACATCAGCATCGAAGACGATGGGCCCGGTTTGCCCGATAATGTCGTGGAGCAGGTTTTCGACCCCTACTACACCACCAAGCCCGGCGGCACGGGGCTGGGGCTTTCCATCACCCGGGGCATTGTGGAAGAGCACGGGGGCACCATCGAATTGAACAGCGTGCCCGGTCGGGGATGTCGGGTGCTCATCAGCGTGCCCCTCGAACAGAAAATCATACGATAGCGGAGTATCCATGGGACATACGATTCTTATAACCGAAGATGACCACGTACAGCGGGAAATCATCGACGACATCCTGACCCAGTCCGGCTACGATGTAACGACGAGTGATTCGGCCGAGCGTACCCTGGAAATTCTGAAAGACGAGACCTTCGATCTGGTCCTCACCGATATGCGTATGCCCGGTATGGACGGCCTCGAATTGCTCCGTCACGCCAAGCGTCTCCGCCCGGAAATTGAGGTGGTGGTCATGACGGCCCACGCCACGATTCGCACGGCAGTAACGGCGATGAAGGAAGGGGCGATTGACTATCTGGAGAAGCCCTTTGACAAAGACGAGCTGCTCCATGTGATCAACCGCGCCCTAGAGCGCACCGTCCTCCGCAAGGAGAACGAACAGCTCCGCGCCCTGGTAAAAAAAAGCGCTTCCCTCGGGAATGTGATTGGGGACAGTCCCGCCATGCAGGCGGTCTTCGAGCGGACTGCGCGGGCCGCCCGGGTCAACAGCACGGTGCTTATTCTCGGGGAATCGGGCACGGGTAAGGAAATGATCGCCCGGCACATTCATTTCGAAGGGAATCGACAGAAGAAACCTTTCGTCGTGGTGAACTGTGCGGCCATCCCCGACAATCTCGTAGAATCGGAACTCTTCGGCCACGAAAAAGGTGCCTTTACCGGTGCCGATGCCAGCCGTCCGGGGAAATTTGAAGATGCCAATGGCGGTACCCTTTTCCTCGATGAAATCGGCGACATGCAATTGGAATCCCAGGCCAAGCTCTTGCGCGTCCTGCAGGACGGCGTGGTGGAGCGTGTGGGGAGCAGCAAGACCCGCCAGGTGGATGTGCGGGTCATCGCCGCCACCAACCGCGACCTCCGTGAGCGGGTCGAGCGGGGAGAGTTTCGCGAGGACCTCTATTTCCGCCTGGAAGTCCTGCCTGTCAATCTGCCGCCCCTCCGGGAGCGTATCGAAGACCTGCCCCATCTGGTGAAGCATTTCCGCACGAAGTTGAGCCAGAAAATTGGTCTCGATGCCCCCCAGCTCGGGCCCGATGTGCTGGATGCCTTCCGCCGCTATCGCTGGCCCGGTAATGTTCGTGAATTGGAACATACCCTGGAGCAGCTCTACATCCTCGCGGATGACGATGTTATTACGGCGACGAGTCTGCCCGAAAAGTTTCAGGAACGTCCCGAACTTGCGGGCGAAGTGGGCCTGCCCCCCGGTGGCCTCTCCCTCGAAGAATTGGAGCAGGATCTCATCCGTCAGGCCCTCGAACGGAGTGGCGGTCGGATTAAAGAGGCCGCCGAACTCCTGGGACTCAGCTACAAGACCTTGCAATACCGTCTGAAGAAACATGAAATCGACCGCAAGGCCACGGATAATTAATTCGGATCAACTCGCTCTGACAAAAAATTTCATGGGTGCCACGGACAAGCCCGCAAGGGCTTGCCCGTGTAAGACACCACGAAACGTCTATTGCTTCATCAACCAGGCTTCCGAGACCAGGGTGCCCCAGCCGCCGGAGTTGCGCCATTGCTCTACGGCAACCCGGTCACCCCGGGCGACATCGTTACCCCGCTCCAGCCGTATTGTCATGGTGCCATCTTTGGTGACCGACTGGGGGATGTCGAAGGTAAAGAAGTCACTCATCTGCAAGGGCAATTCCACGTCAGATCCGATAGCCACGTCGTCGGCATAGATGGTCTCCGACTTCTGATTCATGCGATCGGCATAGCGCTCCTGAAACCAGGGGCGCACGAGGGTCAGGCGAATCCGGTAGGTGGCGCTGGGGTCGAGGTCACGATATTCCAGCGTCACGCCCTGATCTTCGTCTTGCGTAAAATGCATGGAGCGCTGGCTGGGGCGATTGCCCTCATCCAGCATGCCGTCCACATAGGGCTGTCCGTGGTCATAGGGATAGCCGAAGGTCACATTGGGCGCGATGTTGCCCGTGCCCAGGTTGTCATACTGCCCGCCAGGGCCCGCGTCTTCATAATGGGCAATCTGGTTCAGCAAATCCCGTTTCTCGTCTCCTGAGGCCTTCTGGGCCCGTTCCAGCTGCCGTTGGAGCCAACCCAGGCCGATGTAATCGTGTTCCAGGTTGTAGAGACCATCATTACGGCAACCGAAGAGGGCATTGCTCTCTTCACCGAGGCGCAAGGCCTCCTCGCGGAGGGACTTCAGTTCCTTGGTTTCCGTGAGGGTCTCAAACAAGGGCAAGACCGAGCCGATGGCCCCATCGAGATCACCCCCGTCCAGCGCGTCCGCTATCTGGACTTCAATGCGGGACTGCAAGGCTACCTGCTGACGGGCATCCCGTTGAATGTAGGTGTCCAGCAGCCCCTTGGTCATGTATTCCCGCCAGAGCCAGCTGTTTTCCATCCGGTGGGCCGGCATCTTCTCGCCGGCGGCTTTCACATGGGCCGTGTAGGCGTCGATACTGCTTTTTTCTGGCAAGGGCTCGCCGGGGATTTCTTCCATGTTTCGCTCCAACAGAAACAGGGCGGCGGCCATGTCGTCGGCGGCTTCGGGCCCAAACCAGGTGCGGCAATATTCGTCCACTACCTCTTCCACCGTCATGCGCGGATTAAACAAAAGGCGCTGCCACATCCATTGGTTGAAGTGGTCGTGATGCCCGCTGGAATGGGTAATGTCGCCCACGCCATAGGGCATGAGATCATTGAAGACCCGGTGATAAAAGCGGGGCCAGGCGTAGAAGGTCAGGCGGTTGTAGACCATGGTAAGGAACTGGTCCGGCTGGCGCTCATAGATGTCATGGCTCCAATGGGGCGGCAGGTCGCCGTTTTTGTCCGCACGGGGATACATCTGGATATAGGCATGCTGGGCGTATTTCCAGTGGGTGATTTCGTTGTAGTAGACCAGGGCATGACGTCCGGGCATCTGGCGGATGATATCTTTGGGATAGAGTCCATAGGGGCCATAACCGGGGTATTGGAAGAGATCCATGCGGTGGGTCTGGCGGTGGCCGGGCTGCCAGCTGGTGGCGTCCGAACCGGGACCATAGCCCCAGGCCCAGAGCCAGTCGCGGGGTTCTTCGTTGAGATAATCGAAGATGGCGTTGTCGTCGTCGTTCTGAAATTTCTGGTTGGTGAAATAAATGCGGGTCTCGGGGTGGTATTTGTGGATGACCTCGGCCATGGCTGCCACCGTCTTGATGAAGGTGAGTCCGTAGGGCTTGCAGTCATCGCACTCGCAACCACCGCCATCGCCACCGTGAAACTTCACCAGGTCATAGCTGGGGCCATTGCGGAATTCGTCTTCGCACTTCTGCACCATGTAGGCCCGTGCTTCGGGAATGGAGAGGCAAACATAGCCCTTTCGGCCGATGGACTCCGATGCGGTCCATTCGGGCTTGTCGGCAGGCAGGCCCGTGTTGGGGCCGAAGCCCCCCTGGGTCATAAGGCCATAGGACTTGATGCGGTCGAACATGGGGCCCCCGTCAACCGAGAAAATGTTGGCACCCGCCAGGGCATAGTCGAGGATGGACCGCATGGTCTCGTCTTCGGTCCAGGGGCGTACCTTGGCGAGTTTCTGCGCCACCCCACTCTGTCCATACTGGGTGCCACGGATTTCGAAGGCGGGCGCGGTGCGGACGTGCAGGTCGTCGGGCAGGGTGATGTTGTTGGCATTGAAGGTCGCCCGGCGGAGCAATTCGCCGACGGCATAGAGGCAGCCCCGTTCATCGATGCCCGCTGCGAGGATGGTGTTGCTATCGGCGAAGGTTTGGAGCAGCAAGCCTTCGGGGCCGGGGGCCAGGGGGCCGAGAGGGGTGATGCGACGGGCCTTTATGAGGTCGGCAATGGCCTGGTGATGCTCGGTGATGCCCAAGAGGATGGTTGTGGTGTTGTTGGCGGTCTTTGTTTTCGATGGGCTATTGACCGTTATTTTGGAGCCCTCACGAAGACGTTCTGCGAGGAGGTCGGCGATGTTTTGCTCAACGGGCGTCGCGTTTTCGCCGATGACGATGTTTATCGTGTCCGTGGTCAGGGCGAGGGCGTTCGGGCTCAGGCTGATGAGCGTGAACGCGATTACGAGGGCATAAGGGCGGAAATTCACAAACATGACGGGGGTTCTCTCCAAATAATGGGTGATGAATGACAAGAGAAGCATTGTAGCGCCTGTGGTGGCGTGGGCCAAATCGGGGGAACGGGGACTGCATCGGCCCGGTTCGCCCAGTGAACGAAGTGATTACGTCGTGGTGCCATGATGATTGTAAATGAAGGGCGGGTGTTCGGGACTGCATCGGCCCGGTTCGCCCGGTGAACGAAGTGATTACGTCGTGGTGCCAAGGTGATTGTCGATGAAGGGCGGGTGATGGAGATCGCCGAGGCTGTCCCCCTGAGGATTGGTCACGTGAGGATTCACACACGAATCGACGTTGTCGGATCGCGTGGCACGGGGGCTTGCCCGTGGTGGTGTGCCCGTGGTGGCGCTGGGCTTGTCTTCGTGAGTGCCAATGACCCTCAGGGGGACGGCCCCGACGGTTGAAGTTTGTCTTCGTGGGATGGATTTTTATTTGGCACCCCGTCAACATGTGCGCTTCATGACATGGCGTGGTCGGTGCAGTCCCCGGGACTGCATCGGCCCGGTTCGCCCGGTGAACGAAGTGATTACGTCGTGGTGCC